>CAINDV010000431.1 GCA_903847485.1 uncultured Verrucomicrobiota bacterium | reverse complement strand
TGGCGCACGGTGACGCGCTCCAGAACTTCCGATTCGACTGGGGGCAAGGCCAAAAGCATGGGGGGAAGGTCTGGCTGCGCCTGGAAAAAGTCAGTCAAATCTCATCGTGCCCATGCCCGCGATCTCCACACGCTCTCAGATGAAGCAACCCTTCCCATGCCGGTGATGCGGCAACGGTTAGGGTTGGTGGGCATCAGAACAATCCGACGATTTCGCCCATCTCGTTGATATCAATCACCTCGGCCGACGGCACTTTCGGCAGGCCGGGCATGGTCATGATGTCGCCGAGCAAAACCACAACGAAGCCAGCCCCGGCGCTGAGTTTCACGTCGCGAACCGGAACGTCGAAATTCTTCGGGCGGCCCCGCAGGCCGGGGTCGGCGGACAACGAGTATTGCGTCTTGGCCATGCAGACCGACAGGTGGCCGAAACCGGCTTCTTCGAGATCCTTGAACTTTTGCCGAACCTTCACGTCAGCCATGATGTTGTCGGCTCCGTAGATGTTCTGGGCAATGGCGCGGACCTTGTTCCACAACGTCATCTCGTCCGTGTAGAGAAACTGGAAGTTGTTCGAGGCCGGCTGCTCGGCAAGTTCGACGACGGCACGGGCGAGCGCCTCGGCCCCGGTGCCGCCGCTAGCCCAATGATTGGCCTTGACGGCTTGGACGCCGAGCGTCCGGCAGTGTTGCTCGATGACGGCAATCTCCGCGTCCGTGTCGCTGGTGAAGTGATTGATCGCCACCACAATCGGGAGGTTGTACATCCGGATGTTTTCCAGATGCTTATCGAGGTTGGCAACACCCTTCTCAACCGCAGCCACGTTGGACGTCTGAAGGTCTTTCTTGTCCACGCCGCCGTGCATTTTGAGCGCGCGGACGGTGGCGACGAGCACGACGGCATCGGGCCGGAGGCCGGCTTGGCGACACTTGATGTCGAGGAACTTCTCGGCACCGAGGTCGGCTCCAAAGCCGGCTTCGGTGACGGTATATTCGCTAAGGCGCAGGGCGAGTTTGGTGGCGAGCACGCTGTTGCAGCCGTGGGCGATGTTGGCGAATGGACCGCCGT
The DNA here is from genome assembly GCA_903847485.1 of uncultured Verrucomicrobiota bacterium. Lineage (GTDB taxonomy): Bacteria > Verrucomicrobiota > Verrucomicrobiia > Limisphaerales > JAJXZI01 > CAINDV01. The sequence continues at coordinate 30,634 of CAINDV010000431.1, read as the reverse complement.
GGACAAAGGCGGGGTTGTTCTCCAAGGTCTGCACGAGATTCGGCTTGAGGGCGTCGCGGAGCAGCACGGTCATGGCACCGTTGGCCTTGAGTTGAGCGGCGGTGACGGCTTTGCGGTTGTAGGTGTAGCCGACGATGATACGTCCGAGACGCTCGCGGAGTTCGGCCAGGGATTGGGAAAGGCAGAATATCGCCATGACTTCGGAGGCAACGGTGATGTCGAAACCGGATTCGTGACAGACGCCGTTGGCGGGGCCGCCGAGGCCGACGACGATCTGGCGCAGCGACCGGTCATTCATGTCCATGACCCGTTTCCAGACGATGCGTGCCGGGTCAATGCCGAGGGCGTTGCCGTGGTTGAGGTGGTTGTCCACCATCGCGGTGAGGAGGTTGTGGGCGGAGGTGATGGCGTGGAAGTCGCCGGTGAAGTGGAGGTTAATATCTTCCATCGGCACGACCTGGGCGTAGCCGCCACCGGCGGCGCCGCCTTTCATGCCGAAGCAGGGGCCGAGGGAGGGTTCGCGCAAGCAGACGGTGGCGCGTTTGCCAATGCGGTTCAACCCGTCGCCCAGGCCGATGGTGGTGGTGGTCTTGCCTTCCCCGGCCGGGGTCGGCGAGATGGCAGTGACGAGGATGAGTTTGCCGGGTGGGTTCGGCGCTTGCCGCTGGAAGAAATCCAGTCCGACTTTGGCCTTGTATTTGCCGTAATGATCCAGGTCGTCGGTGGGGATTTTGAGCCGCGCGGCGACTTGTTCAATTGGCAGCATTTTTGCCTGCCGGGCGATTTCAATGTCAGAAGGAACAGTTTTCGCGGTCATATTTCTAGGCGGTATGTTTACGGAGTGGTTAGTTGGCGTAGTATTCCTGAACACGCATGATGACGTCGAAACCATCGAGCTTCATACAGTCATTCAGGCACAGCATGGCGGGATGGTCGGGCGGCAACAGTTCGTATTTGCGTCTGACGGAGCCGATGACGTGGTCCAGGCCCAGCGGCATGGCGAGGGTCAGGAACGCGCTTTCCAGTGGACCTTTGGTGGGCGAACCGTCGGCGCGCTTAGACGGGATCATCACGGTGAAATTGCTTAACCCAACCGACATGTGAACGCCCCTTAGCGAGGCGTCGGCGTGGATCAACTGCATCGCGCCCATGAGGCAGCGAAAGCGGCCTTCGGAATCGGCACCGATGGGAGCGACCCCGGGATCAATGATGCAATGTTCCACCGGGATGCCGTGCTGGGCCGCTTCCTGAACGAGTTGCTGCGCGGTCTGGTGAACTTGCTCGGCGGTGTGGTTGGGTTGGCCAACACCGTTTTCTAGGCGCTCGGACGCGAGCAGTATCGGCATGAACGGCATGATCTGGGTCAGTTCGAACATCTTCAGGCGCAGCGGCGATATGGAATTCAAAACCGGAATATGTCCGCCCGCCCGCGCGCGGTCGTAGGCCTTGAGGCCAGCTTCGGCCATTTCAGGATCTGGCGTGTCAATGGAGAGCGGTTTGGTGGTGACACTTTGGACGTGCCGCACCATTTCCGCCAGAAAAGCACCGGGACGCGGGCCGACGTTGACATCAATGTAGCCGGCACCGCCATGGTCCTGGGACACCGCCAGTTCTTTCAGTGCAACAAGGTCGGTTCCTTCAAAAAATTTATGGGTGGAAGGAACCGAATCATTGATAGATTCGCCGATGATGGTCAGTTTGGAAATGGACATGCGTGCGTTCTGGTGAAAGGCGGGTTCGATAAAATGAGCAGGTCAGGATTTTTTCGCCGGCGGTGCGGACTCGTTGGGCGGAGGGGTTTGCCCGCCGGCAACTGCAATGTGATGATGGTCACGACCGAGAAAATTGTTGGCCCAAGCCGAAGTGCCGCTGAGCGCGGCGTTGGCGAAGACCGCCGGGCCTTCGAGCATTTGTTTGGATTCGCCGTAATATTTCAACCGATCGTAGGCGCGCGCCCAAAGGCAATCCTTGTCGTTCATTTCACACCGCCCATCGAAAGAGCCGCCGCAGGGACCGTTGCGCCCGGTCTTGGAACACGCCGCGCGCGGGCAGAGATACCCCGTGTCCGGCAGCGAGCAGTCCCCACAATCCTTGCAACCATACATCAAGGCTTTGGAAGCGTGCTCGATCCCGTGCAATGCCCGCAGCGTTCGCCGGTGGCCGCTTTGCTCCAGCCGCCCATAGAGGCTTTGCAACGGTGGAAACAACTTCTTGCCCGCCGTGAACGCCAGCGTGTGGACCAGGCGTGTAAATTGATAGTTCAGCGTCACCTGGGCCGTCTTGGGCGGTTGTTGCAGCGATTGCAGATACTCACGGTTGAGCCGCGCGCTATCGCCGAGGCCGGTCTGCGGATCTTGCTCGAAGAGATAAAACTCCCCCGGTTTCGGAAACTGGATTTCCTTGGCGAAAACCTTCCAGTCGTCCGCGCCGTAGCTTTCGGCCAGATCAATAATCTGCGCGAACGTCTCCGCCTTGTGAATGCCCCCCAGATAGCCGGCAGCAAAGCCCAGTCCCTTGAACACCGCCAATTGTTTGGCCGCCAGTTCCGTGAAAAACGACCGGCCTTTGTCCGGTCCGGCGGCGTATTTCTCCGCCACCGCGTAGAGCGCGTCGCTCACCACGCAACCGGGGATTTTGTTCTGGTTGAACATGCCGGCCACGGTCTTGTTCAGCACGTAAACATTGCCAATGACGGGCGTCGGAAGTTGCGCCCAGTCCAGAAACAATTTGATCTCGTGGAACTTCCGCATGTCGTAGCCGAGTTGCGGAATCACCCATTGCGCGCCGCACTGAATTTTGCGGGCCAGTTTGAAATACTGCGGCAGCAACTCGCGCTCGTGCCGCTTGAACGGCGACACGGCGCAGCCGATGAAGAAATTCGTCTTGGGCAATCGCTCCCGCTTGCCATTGGGCCGGAGCGCCTCCAGACCGCCGTTCATCGCGCGGAGCATGGCCGTCAGGCTTACCGAATCCAGATCAAACACCGGCATCGCCTGCCCCTCATGCCCGGCCACCGGGTAATCCCCGGTTAGCGCCAGGATGTTCTCAAATCCTTCCGCCGCGTAGCGCCAAGCGGCGGACTCGATGCCGTTGCGATTGAGGTCTTTGCACGTGAGGTGAATGACCAGTTGCGTGCCATGGGGCTTGAGGATGGCGGCAATCCAATCCGCCGGCAACATCGCGTTGCCGCCGGGATTGTCGGTAATGGAAACCCACGCAATCCGCGGATCCGCCGCCAGCGCCTCGCCCAGTTCGACGAGTTTGGGGCGCTGATTGGGCTCCGGGATGCCGCGCGTCGTCACCAGTTCGGCACCGTAAAAAAACCCTCCCGCGCCCATCATCTCGCGGAAAGTCAAATTGGTTTTCGGTGTAATCATACAACAATCCAAGAATGCGGTGGGAATTCCCTTCGCACCCGTCACGTCAACACCCCCAATGTGCCGCAGCGGTTGCCATTAAGCAAGCCTTGAAATGAGCGTCAGCAATTTGGATTATAGACCAGATCGGGACGCCGGGTGAGGGCACCCGCCCGCTCCCTGGGGCGATTTTGACTTGTCGCACCGAACCAGAGGACTACGTTCTGGCAGCGAGCTTGGAAAGCAACGCCTGAAACTTGGCCCCCTGCTCGCGGCTACCATGCGCACGACCAGCATCCTGACCTTGGGTGACAAGGCGGCGGAACCGCCCGCCACCAACGGCGGCCCCCGCGTCCGACCGTCCGCGGTGGCCGGGCTTTTTTATCAAAAGTCGAAGCGTGCGCTGGCATCGCAGGTGGACCGACTGCTGGCCGCCGCTCCGGAACGCGACGCCAGGCAACTCCGCGCCATCATCGCTCCCCACGCGGGCTACGAGTATTCTGGCCCGGCTGCGGCGTGCGCCTACAAGCTCCTGGCTGGCCGCGCTTATCGCACCGTCATCGTCCTCGCCGCCAGCCACTACGCGGACTTCGAGGGCGTGTGCGTGCCGGCCACCGAGGCCTACGAAACGCCGCTCGGCACGGTGCCGGTGTCGCCGCTGGCTCGCGAGCTGGCCCGGGAAAAGCCCTTCGTGCTGGCACCGAAATGCCGCGTCGAGCGACCGTCCTGGGCACATCGCGCGCCGCACTCCACGGTGCCAGTCGGGGAGGACACGCCCGAGACTTGGGAGCATTCGGTCGAGGTCCAAGTGCCCTTTCTACAACGGACGCTCACCCATTTCGCCCTCCTGCCGGTCGTCTTCGGCGACGCCGATCCCGAGACCGTTGCCCGGCGTCTCGCCCCCCTCGTGGACGAGCAGGCACTCGTGGTCGCCAGCACGGACCTGAGCCACTTTCACGCCTATGACGACGCCCAGGCGCGCGACCAACGCTGCGTGCAGGCGATTAGCGACCTGGACCTTGAGCGCATGAACAGCCAGGAAGCCTGCGGCCGGATGCCGGTGCTGGCCCTGATGCACCTGGCGAAACTGAAAGGCTGGCAGGCGACGTTGCTCGATTGCCGCAACAGCGGCGACGCGACGGGAGACAAACGGCGCGTCGTGGGTTACGCCGCCTTTGGTTTCTTTGGCCCGGCCTGCCTGCCTGCACCAGCCCACGCGCCCGAATTTCCCGACGCCGACCGCGCTTTCCTCCTCCAATTGGCCCGCCAAACACTCCGCAGCGTCACCAGCGGCGGCGGCCTGCCCGAAGTCCCAGCCGACGCCGTTCCCGTTACCTGCCAGGAGCCGCGCGGCTGCTTTGTGACGCTGACCGACCACGGCCAGTTACGCGGCTGCATCGGCAACCTGGCTCCCGAGGGACCGCTGCACCACTCGGTGATGGAAAATGCCCGCACAGCCGCGTTGCGCGATACGCGCTTCCCGCCCGTCACCGCGGACGAAGTGGATGACTTGCGCATCGAAATCAGCGTGCTCACCGAGCCGAAGCCGGTGAAGTTTCAATCACCCGACGACCTGCTGGCCCAGCTCCGTCCGCACCAAGATGGCGTGGTGCTCAAGATCGGCTCGCGGCGGGCCACGTTCCTGCCGCAAGTCTGGGAGCAACTTCCGGACAAAGCCGAATTCCTCAATCACCTTGCCAGCAAAGCCGGTTGCGCCGCCGCCGCCTGGCGCGGATCGGACGTCAGCGTGGCGGCCTATCGCGTCGAAGCCTTCGCGGAGGCTAGCCCTCCCCAGACCCCAGGAACGACCCCACTCCCGTGAGCCAGACCGGAGACGCCCGAGCATCGAAAGCAGAAAGCTGAAAACAGAAAGCAGAGAAGAGCCAATCCTTCCCCGTCATCTTTACTCTGCGTCTCTGGCCGCTCCCGTTTTCTGCTTTCAGCTTTCTGCTTAAAGCGAGCGGTGCGACGGGACTCCCCCATCGGCCCGCCTGCGGTAGCTCCGTAGGAGCGGCCTGTTTATGGCGAACGCCGCCACGAATGTGCCCCAAGCCCCGTCGGGGCGGCCCGCGTTCTCTGCCGGGCATCCAGTCCCAGTTGGGCCGCCGTCCGCTATAAACAGGCCGCGCCTACGGAGCTACCGCAGGCAGGCCGGGGGGAGTCCCGTCGCGCCGCTCGCCTTAACTAAACCGTCTCCATGCAGAATGCGGAACCACGAAATACACGAAAAGAAAGGCGGCGCCGCGCCGTCCTGAGATGGGAAACCAGTCACTGGCTGGTAACTGGAATGGGAAGACGGCGTGACTGGGTCAGTCAATAGTGTCGTGCTCGCGTCTTTCCCGATTTATGACGTGGTAGTTACGGCTTAGCCTGGCGAACCGGCCCCTTGAGGCGGCAGACTGACTGTGTGTGGCCGCAGACAGGCGGGTGGCGGGCTTCGGGCTTCGTCATTCTTTCGTCATTTGTCATTGGGATTTCGGAATTCAAGTTTACAACCCTTCCCCGCCCGCACTAACCTCCGTCCGCAGAACATGCCGCACCCAACACGCCCCGCGCCACACCCCATGAACGCCCAAGCCGATGTCCTGCTGGTCACCGTCACCAAGGTCGAGAGCCTCGCCGTGCTCGCCGCGTTCGAGCCGGCCACCGGTCAAAAGGCCCGCCTCGAAGCTCGCGGCGACAAAGCCTACCACGACCTCGGCACCGTCAACGGCGCGCACGTCTGGCTGGCCCGCTCCGAAATGGGCGCGGGCGGCCTGGGCGCGGCGCAGCAGTCCGTGAGCAAAGCCATCGCCGAGTTGCGGCCTGCCGCCGTGCTGATGGTGGGCATCGCGTTCGGCCTGGATGCGCCGTGGCAAAAAATCGGCGACATCCTTGTCTCCGAAAACCTCCGCCTCTACGAACCCCAGCGCGCCGGCCCGGCCGCGACCCTCCCGCGCGGCGACCGCCCGCACGGTTCGCCCTGGCTGCTCGACGCCTGCAAGAACGCCGACCTCCACTGGCCCGGCGCGACCGTCCGCTTCGGCTGCATTCTCACCGGCGAAAAGCTCGTGGACCACCTCGACCTCCGCGCGCAACTCCGCGCCTTCGAGCCGGAAGCCCTCGGCGGCGAAATGGAAGGCGCCGGCCTCTACACCGCCTGCCAGGATGCGAAGGTGGATTGGCTGCTGGTGAAAGCCATTTGCGACTGGGCCGACGGCGACAAGGAAACCGACCGCCAGCCGCGCCAGCAACTGGCCGCCCGCAACGCCGCCGAGTTCGTGCTGCACGTCCTCCAGCAAGTCTCCCTGAAATCCGACTGCACCAGCGAGTCCGCAGGCACCGCTGGAGCGCGGACATTCTTGTCCGCTTCGGGCCGGGCGAAAGAACGCGGGAAGCGGACAAGAATGTCCGCGCTCCACCCAACCGGTTCCGGCGCCGTTGTCGTCGGCAACGGCAACGTCACCGCCGGCCCGGGCGGCGTCGCCATTGGCGGCGACCACCACGGCGACATCACCCTCCACTGAGCCAACGAAAGGAATCCCCGCCATGCCCCAACCCACCATTGAAGAACTGCTGGCCCAACTCGCCGCTGAGAAGGCCAAGAACGCCGCCCTGGCGCAGCAACTCGCCATCACCCAATCCGGCAGCGGTGCCCTCGCGCACGGCGATAGAAACGTCGTCGCCGGCGAACGCGGCGTGGCCATTGGCGGCGACTTTTACGGCGACATCTACATCGGCAAGCCGCCGAAGAACGCCACCGAGGCCATCGCCATCTACCGCCGGATGCTCGTGCGTTCCTGCCGGCAGTTGCCGCTGCGCGGGATGCACTTTGGGGCCAGCGACCCCGGCAGCGGTGAGAAGCAGATGGACCTCGACCAAGTTTATGTGGGCTTGGATACCCAGACCCCGGTGGAGTTGGAAGGCGAGGCCCTGCGACCGCCCGAAGAACGCCTTGCGCCGGGGCGCGAGAACTTCCGCCGCGCCTCCGCCCTCGAAGCCGTCGTCCAAAACCGCCGCACCGTCCTCCTCGGCGATCCCGGCTCCGGCAAATCCACCTTCGTCAACCACCTCAGCCTGTGCCTGGCCTTGCACGGGCTGGAGCCGGCCAACCACTGGTGCGACCGCCTCGCCGACTGGCCGAAGAAGGAAACCAACCTCTTGCCCGTGCCAGTGATTCTCCGCGATTTCGCCCGCACCCTCCCGCCCAAACCGGCGGAGGCCGACGCGGCGACGCTGTGGGATTTCATCGCCAGGCGGCTTCAGCGGCAAAAGCTGGAAGCCGTCGCCAAGCCGCTGGAAAAGGCGCTGGACGCCGGCCAGGCCATCGTGCTGCTCGACGGCCTGGACGAGATCGCCACACCCGCGCACCGGAAGTTCGTGCGCGAGGCGGTGGCGCAGTTTGCCGGGCGGTTCAGCAAAAGCCGGTTCGTGGTCACCTGCCGGACGCTCTCCTACCAGCAGCGCGAATGGCAGTTGCCCGAGTTTCCGTCCTTCACGCTGGCACCGTTTGATGAGAAGAAAATTGACCAGTTCATCGCCGCGTGGTTCGGCGACCTCAAGCGGCTGGGCGTGGTGAAGTCCGACGCCGCCGAACCGCTGGCGCGCGGCTTGCAGACCGCCATCCGCCGGCCCGACCTGTGGCGGCTCGCGCCCAACCCGCTCTTGCTTACCGTCATGGCGCTGGTTCACACCCACAAGGGCCGCCTGCCGGACGCCCGCGCCCTGCTCTACGAAGACACGGTGGACATCCTCCTCTGGCGCTGGGAGCAGCTCAAGCAGGCCAGCGAGTCGGAATCCGTCGGGCTGCGCCAGTTGCTCGTGGACACGGGCCGCTCCGACGTGGACCTGAAGCGCACGCTCTGGCGGCTGGCGTTTGAGGCGCACAAGTCTGGCGGCGCGAAGACCGGCCTGGCGGACATTCCCGAATTCACGCTGGAGAAGGCGCTGGCGGAACTTCACCCCACCAAAAGCCGCGACTGGGCGAAGGAAGTCATCGAGGCGGCGAAACACCGCGCCGGGCTGCTGCTGGAGCGATTGCCGGAGGTCTATACCTTCCCGCACCGGACGTTCCAGGAATACCTGGCCGGGGCGCACCTCGGCAGCCAGGCGGGCTTTGCTGGCCAGGCGGCGAAGCTGGTCGAGTCCGGCGCGTTCTGGCGCGAGGTCATCCTGCTGGCGGTGGGCAAGCTGGTCTATCTGCACGGAGACATGGACAAGCCGCTGGCGCTGGTGGGGGAACTATGCCCGCACCAAGGTGCCAACACGGAACTGGCCTGGCAGCAAGCTTGGCTGGCCGGCGAGGCCCTCACGGAAATGGGCCTGCCCCGCGTCCAGGAAAGTGTTTTGGGCCGCGACCTGCTGGAGCGGGTGCAGGGGCGGTTGGTCAAGTTGATCGAGCAAGGCGCGCTGGCCCCGGTGGAACGGGCGGCGGCCGGCAACGTCCTCGCTCGCCTCGGCGATCCGCGCCTGGCCGTCGTGCCGAAGAAGCTGGCGGACCTGGGCGCGATGAAGTTTTGCTACGTGCCACCGGGACCGTTCCTCAGCGGCGACGAGGGGCCCGTGGACAAGGCGTTGAGCCAAGGCTACTGGATCGGGCGTTACCCGGTCACCGCCGCGCAGTTTGCCTGGTTTGTGAAGGAAGGCGGCTACCGGCACGCCGACTTCTGGCCGGAAGCCAGCGCGGCGGAGTGTTGGAAAGACGGCCAGTTCAAGCCGCTTTACGAGAACGACTGGGCCTCCGGGCCGCAGGCAAATGGCTTCCCCTTTGACCAGCCGAACCACCCGGTGGTGGGCGTGAGTTGGTATGAGGCGCTGGCCTTCTGCCGCTGGCTCACGGTGGCGTGGAGCGGTCAGTTGCCGCCGGGCTTCCAGATGGCGCTGCCTTCCGGGGCGGAGTGGGAGAAGGCCGCCCGTGGCGGGCGGGAGTTGCCGGCGCAGAACATGGTCCGCTCGCTGGCGGCGGGCTTGGCGCTGCCGCCGCCTGCTGCCGGCCAGCCCAATCCAAACCCGAAGCGCGCCTATCCGTGGGGTGACCAGTTTGATCCGAACTTCGCCAACTGCGACCCTACCGGGATCAAGGCGACCAGCGCCGTAGGTTGTTTCGTCAGCGGTGCCAGCCCCTGTCTCGTGGAGGAGTTGAGCGGCAATGTCTGGGAATGGTGCCGCGACGGGGACGGTAACGCCCGTGGGTTGCGGGGCGGCTCCTGGGACGGCACGACCATCAGCGTGCGCTGTGCGTTCCGCCTCCGGTTCCCCCCGGGCCTCCGGCGCCGCGACCTCGGTTTTCGGGTGGTGGCGTCGTCCCCATTCTCAAATTCTGGAGGCTGAACCCTCTGAACTCTGTTCCTCTGAAACTCTGTTCTCTGTTTCTTCACCCAGCGCGTCCGCTGGGAGCAGAAGCTGGGGTGCAGGGGGCGACCGCCCGGTGCCCTCACCGGGCCGCCGCCCCCGGCACCCCCGCGGTCCCGCGAGCAGCACGCGCCACCCAGAGAAACAGAGAACAGAGTTGCAGAGGAACAGAGTTCAGAGGCCTCAGCGCCCAGAATTTGAGAATGGGGACGACGCCACCACCCGAAAACCGAGGTCGCTGTGCCGGAAGACCGGGCTGCCCCGGGCGCGGACCGCACAGCGCACGTCGTTGGTCGTGTCGGGCCAGGAGCCGCCCCGCAACCCACGGGCGTTTTCTCCCTCCAAGTCATCCTTCGCTTTGCGTTCGTAGTCTGCGTAGTTATCCAATCACTCGGTCCGGCACCACTCCCAGACATTGCCTGCCAGGTCCGCCGCGCCACAAGCCGCGTGGCCCTCCGGGAACATGCCGACGGGCGAGGTGTGGCCCAGGCCGATGGCGCCCATGTTGCAGCGTTTCGCGACGTCGTCGATGGCGTTGCCCCAGGGGTAAAGCCGGCCGTCGGTGTGCCGCGCGGCCCGCTCCCACTGCGCTTCGCTCGGGAGCGTGAGCTCCTGCTTGAGTTGCTCCGCGAGCCAGCGGCAGAAGGCGAGGGCTTCGTACCAACTCACGCCGACGCGCGGATGGTTGAGCGTTTGGAAAACTGGGTCGTAGTCGTTGGGCCGGGTGCGGTCGCCTTTCTCTTTCCATCCGGCCGGCGTCCAGAACCGCGGCTCGCGGTAGCCGCCCGCCAGCACGAAGGCCGCGAACTGCGCCACCGTCACCGGATAGCGGCTGATGCGGTAAGGCTGGCGGATCAAGTTGCAGGTGAACTGCGGAACTTCGTCGTCGTATTTCGCCGCCGGCTTGTCGTTGCCCATGAGAAACGGCCCCGGCGGAATCTCGATCCAGACAATGTCCGGCAGGCCGTCGGCGCGCAGGCCCACGCCGGGGCGCGGATCGCCCAACCGCGCCAGCACGCCGCCGGCCTTGACGCGGTCGGCGGGCAAGGGCAGGCCACTCACGTTTCTCTCCGCGGGCGTAGCGGCGTCTCGGCAGAGCGCCGCACTTTGCACGGTCGAATTGGCGGCGCTCGGCCGAGCCGCCGCTACGCCGCCTGCGAGCGCGGCGACGAGCCACCCGGCGACGCGGTCGCGGACGGCGCGGTGTTCCTCGCGGCTCTCGACGGCGGCGAGGCCGATTTCAAGGAGCTGTTCCCCGGCCAGCATGGCCGCGCGCCAGTCGCCTTCGGTGGCGGCTTTCTTAGCGAGGCGATCTTCGACCTTCTGGCCATACACCAGCGCATCGGCGGCCGGCACGCCGCGTCCGGCCTTGGCCTGGCGCGCGGCGAGGGTGAGGACTTCGCGCCAGTGTGCGGCGTTCTCGTGGGCGAGGTCGCAGGCGCGCTGGCAGAAATCGTTGAGGCCCGCGAGGTGGCAGGCGGCGAGATATTCCTGGAAGGTGCGGTGCGGGAAGGTGTATTGGCGCTGGCGTCCGCGCTCGCCCTGGCCGAGCAGGAGGCCGGCGCGTTTCTCGATGTATTCCAGCGCGAGGTCGGCCTTGCCGATGTCGTTGGCCAGCAGCGGTCGCAGCGCCGCCAGCAACACGCCTTCCGGGATGTCGGCGACGCCGTCCTTGCCGGTGTGCGCGGCGTGGGCCTCGAAGGCGAGAAGCTGCATGACTTCGCGGAGGTCGCTGAGTTTGAGGGACGGAATGGCGAGGGCGTCGAGCAGGCCGCGGTCGTCGCCGGACTTTTCGTTCCAGCGCTGGAGGAGCAACTCGACGACTTCGTTGTAGAGATCGGCGCGGTCGTCGGGCAGGCGAGTGCGATTGCTGTGGAGCGTAGCCATCAGGGTGAGCAGGAGCGGATTGCGGGCAAGGGGCACGAGGTCGGCGCGCGTGACGGCTTGCTGGAGGTTCGCGGCTTTGTCCTTGGCGTCGGTTTCGCCCAGCCAGCCCGCCGTTTGCACGGCAGCATACCAGTGGGTGATGAAGGTCTGGATTTGCGCCGGGTCGAAGTCGGCCAGGCGGTAGGCGTGGGGCAACTCGGTGAGAATGGCGGTGGCCCCGGCGTGCGGCGACTGGAAATCCTGCCAGGCGTAAGGGCGGCTGGTGAGGAGGAAGCGGCATTTCTTCCCGGCGGTGCGCGTGAACTCGGCGACGGCCTCAAGCACGCGGAGGCGGGTGGCGGTGTCGCGGGCTTCGTCCAGGCCGTCGAAGAGGAAGAGCGCGCCGTGGTCGCGGGCGTGCTGGCGGAGGGCGGCGGCGGTTTCGCGCGGGAGGCCGAGGCGGTCCAGTTCGGTTTCCAGGAAGTCCCAGAGGTCTTTGGCGCGGCCAGGGGTGGGGACGGCCCGTCCCCCGTTCGGCACCGGGGCCAAGCTGTCCCCGCCCCCAGCGCTGGGCAGGCCGGCGGCGAACTGGCGCAGGACGACGCGCACCGGCAGCAGCGGGCCGAATTTCCACCACGCGCCGAGGCGGTCGAGCGCGCCGGCCTGATCCAGCGACGCCTGCGCCAGGCTCAGCGCGACGTAGGCGGTGAGGGTGGATTTGCCGGAGCCAGGCGCGCCCAACAGGACGAGACGGTCGTGGACGCCAAGGCTCTCGAGGACGGGGACGAGGCGGGTCTTTTTCTCCTCCTCGCGCTGCTGACGTTCGGGGAGTTCGCGGTCCAGGCCGAGGTGTTTGGCGGAGTCGCTGGCGGCGCGGCGGAGGGCTTCGAGATGCTGCGGGAGGGAGAGTTTTTCCGGGAGGCGGAGGTCGGTGTTGAGGTCCACGTAGATGCTGGTGAGGCCGAGCGGGGTGGAGCCGGGCTTGGCGGCGGCTTGGTCAATGGCCTTGAGCTTGAGCGGGGCGCAGTCGTCAATGAGCCATTGGCGGTAGCGGCGGAGGAGGGCGTCGTGGGAGGAAGGGGAGGAAGGGGCCGGCGGCGGCGCGGGGTGGATGTGGACGTCGCCGTGAAGGTCGCCCGCAATGGCGACGCCCCCGGCACCAGCACCGGTGTTGCCATTGCCGACGAGGATGGTGCCGGGGCCGGATTGCTCGATGCGGCTCGTAGTGGCAGGGGGCGGCGGCGGCGCGGGGACGTTGGGGAGCGCCGGCGTGCCGGATGGGGAACGGCTTTGTTTGCGCTGGAGCCAGGCGAGGAGGGCGGCCACGCCGGCGCCAATCCAGATGGGGATTTGAATCAACGAAGCCAGACCTTGCAACAACTCGCTGCGGTCTTTGAGCCAAACCGGGAAGGCGGTGAAGAGCCACAGCGCGGCCAGCGCGAGGCCGGCACCTACCAAGACCAGCGAGAGAACGATCCATTTCTTCATGGCAGGGGGAGAGGGTTTCCGGCGGCCAGCCGGCGGACAAGATGAGCGGTCGCGTCCACGCGGCCGCCCAGCGGCTTGAGCGTTTCCAGATTGGCGAGCGAGGATAGGTCCATGTGCTGACGCGGTCCGGCCGGCGCGGCAGGCGTGGTCCAGACCCGCGCGAACGGTAACGCCAGCGGTGCGGGGGTGTAAAGCGCGCAGCCAGCGCCAGCAGTTCTCATTTTCATCCCGACCGCCTCGCACCCGGCGGGTTTCCAACTCTGGGGCGAGGCCAGGTAGTTCAGGAAAGTCACCGTGCGGCAGAGCCGCAACCGAAGGAGCGCGGACATTCTTGTGCGGTGCATCCTTAAGTTGTCGGTTACTTCGGGGGACGCCGGGTGAGGGCACCCGGCCTACAACAGCGGGCGCACACCGCGGTAGGCCCGGTGCCCTCGCCGGGCGTTCTTTGACACCGACAACTTGGGGATGCACTGATTTTTGTTGCTGGTGAGGTATCGGCGCAGGCGTGTCCCGCCTGCGGGCGTGTATGCCCCCCCTCCAGCGCTCGCCTTTGCGAAGCGCAACTTTGGAGACTGCGACTTTCATCCCCGACAGTGTGCGTCGCGTCGCCAGTTGTCGCCAGTTTTTGATCGCACAACCCTGCAACAACCCTGTCGCAAGGTGGCACCAAGTCGGCGACGTGTGAAGTGCGGGGCAAGTGCATAAAACCGAAATAAAAGGCGAACCATGGGAAAAGCCTGCCTCCTCGAACCTTTTCTGAATGGTGGAGCCGACAGGAATCGAACCTGCGACCTTCTCATTGCGAACGAGACGCTCTGCCAACTGAGCTACGACCCCATCCAATCTTGCCGCCACTGCCGCGTGACTTCCTCGGCGCTTCCCTGCTCCGACCGCAGGGACGCCAGCGCGGCGCGCGCGGTCATTATGGTATCAAGCAGTCCGCGCGCAAGCGGAAAGACATCCACCGGCACAAAATTGTGCCTCCTCAGGTTGTCGGCGGGCGACCGCAGCTTGGCAGGACGGGCACGGCTGGCCCCTGCGGCCCCGTCGCTTGCTGACCCGCGCCGCCCACTGCCGCCCACTTGGGGCGGCACGGGATCGCCGGTGGCCAACCGGTTGTTCCGATCATAACGCCAGCTTGGCCGCAACTTGGGCCACATCCTTGTCGCCCCGCCCCGAGAGATTGACGATCACCAGTTCGTCCGGGCGCATCGCCGGAGCACGGCGGATGCACTCCGCCACGGCATGGGCGCTTTCCAACGCGGGGATGATGCCTTCCAACCGCGCCAGCCGCATGAACGCCGCCAGCGCCGCGTCATCCGTGGCGAACGTATATTCCACCCGGCCCTGATCGTGCAGCCAGGCGTGTTCCGGCCCGACGGCGGCGTAATCCAATCCCGCGCTGACGCTGTGGGTAAGCTGAATCTGGCCGAATTCGTCCTGCAGGATATAGCTGCGGGTGCCTTGCAGCACTCCCAGCGAACCGCCATGAAAACGCGCGGCATGTTGCTCCGGAATGATTCCCCGACCGCCAGCCTCGACCCCGACCATCTTCACTGAGGCGTCTTCCAAGAAGGGGTAGAACAGGCCGATGGCATTCGAGCCGCCGCCGACGCAGGCGAGGAGCAAATCGGGCAAACGCTGCTCGGCTTCCAACACCTGCTGCCGCGTCTCGTCGCCAATCACGCGCTGAAAATTCCGCACCATCACCGGATACGGATGCGCGCCGTAGGCGGTGCCAAGAATGTAATGGGTCGAGCGGACATTCGTCACCCAATCGCGCATCGCCTCGTTGACCGCCTCCTTGAGCGTCTGCTGGCCAGCCTGGACCGGCACGACTTCGGCACCCAGCATTTTCATGCGGAAGACGTTCAACGCCTGCCGCTCGCAATCCACCGCGCCCATGTAGATCACGCATTTCAGTCCAAACATCGCCGCGACGGTGGCGGTGGCGACGCCGTGCTGGCCCGCGCCGGTTTCGGCGATAACGCGCATCTTGCCCATCCGCCGGGCGATGAGCGCCTGGCCCAACGCGTTGTTGATCTTGTGCGCGCCGGTGTGGAGCAAGTCCTCGCGCTTGAGATAAATCTTCGCGCCGCCGAGATCGCGAGTCAGCCGTTCGGCAAAGTAAAGCGGCGTCGGCCGGCCGCAAAACTCGCGCAGGTAGTAGGCTAGTTCGCGCTGAAACACCGGATCTTGTTGCGCTTGGAAATACTCGGCCTCCAGGGCCTGGAGCGGTTGCATCAGCGTTTCGGGCACGAACCGTCCGCCGAAAGGCCCGAAGTGGCCCAGGGCGTCCGGCAGGTTGCTGGCGGTATTGGAACTTATCACGGCCGGAAGCTAACGCCAGGCGGGAGGGGAGTCGAGCCAACAGCCAAGACGGGTGCCCTGGGTTGCCATCGCGACCCCGGCCGTGGCGGGGTTTGGCGCGCTGGCAAACCCAGAACTCCCGACTCGCAGCGGTGCGCTTGAACTCGTCGGGAAAGGGATCGGGCCGGGCACGCTGGATTCTTTGAGGCCGCATGGCCTTCCACGAATTCCACACAGCGTTCTCACGCAACTTGTGGCAGCCGGCCTTGTCGGCGTCGTTGCCCAGGGTCCAACAGCCTTTCCCAAACGCCGGATTTGCAAAAAACAGTCCTTGAACTGGGAAGCGAAGGGCGTAGGTTTGGCCGCGGGGGCAACCAGCCCCGAAACCAAACCATATTTAAGAACACAACATATCATGAAAAGAACACTGACAATCATCCTGGCCTTGGGCGTCATCGGCGTCGTCTCGGCCAACGCGGCAGGCGCGAAGGAAAACTGGGATAAGAGTTGCGCCAAATGCCACGGGGCGGACGGCGCGGGCAAGACTAAGATGGGCGAGAAGCTCAAGGTTAAGGACTACACCGCCGCCGCAGTCCAGGGTGCCTTGAAAGACGACGCCATGGCCAAGGCGATCAAGGACGGCGTCAAAGAAGGCGAGACCGTCAAGATGAAGGCCTTCGCCGACCTGAGCGACGACGAGGTCAAGGCGCTGGTAGCCTACACTCGCGCTTTCAAGAAGTGAACCGGGCGTCATGTTTTGCCGCCCAGCTCCCACAGAGTTTCGCAAGCACCTGAACCTGACCAAAGATAAGAACACCAATCATCGTTATGAAAAAGACACTGACAGTACTCCTAGCCTTGGGCGTCATGGGCGTCATCTCGGCCAACGCGGCAGACGCGAAGGAAAACTGGGAAAAGAACTGTGCCAAGTGCCACGGGGCCGACGGCACCGGCAAGACCAAGATGGGTGAGAAGCTCAAGGTCAAGGACTACACCACCGCGACGGCCCAAGGAGCGTTGAAGGACGAGGGGATGACCAAAGCGATCAAGGAAGGCGTCAAGGAAGGTGACAGCACCAGAATGAAAGCCTACGGCGACGTGTTGAGCGACGACGAGGTCAAGGCGCTGGTGGCCTACTTCCGCGCTTTCAAGAAGTGAACCACCCACCGGGCGCGCCACGGGAATCCGTTTCCCGTGGCGCTTCTTGGTTTGGACTGGGCACAGAACCGGCCCGCCGGGGCGCGAAGCGGCAAGAAAAGCGAAGAGATTGTCAACGAAGGTCAAGCTCCGGCAGGAAGCGCCCCTAGTCTGTGCTTGGTGACTGGTGGCACGGCCACCGCAACCAAGACCGCGCAACCAACCCGATCAGCCCGTTATGGGATTAAATAAAATACCTCCGCAAATCGTGCGGCTGTTGGCGCTCACGGTCTTGATCGTGGGCAGTTACTTCGTGGCGCGCTATTTCCTGAAACCGCCCTCGTTCGGCGAATATGGGTGGTATCGCGGAGCCGCCATTGAGGAAGCGCGGATGCAGGAGCCGGTTTTTGCGGGCCGGAAGGCTTGCGAGGTGTGCCATACTGAAGAGTCGGTCCAGCAACTCTCCAAAGGTGAGCATAAAGGTTTAGCCTGTGAAGGCTGTCACGGTGCCGGCTCGCAGCACGCGGAGAAACCGGATGTAATCAAGCCGCCCAAACTCGGCTACAGCGTTTGCGTGCGGTGCCACGAAGCCAATCCCTCGCGGCCGAAATGGCATAAGCAGGTCAACCCCAAGACCCATTACGTGGGCCAGAAATGCGCGGAGTGCCACGTGCCGCATAACCCTTCGGAGGTTCCATGAAAGAACATATTACCCGCCGCAGCAGTTTGAGCAAGATCGGCCTGACCTTGGCGGGTTTGGCCGCCCTACCGGTCGCGAAGGCCGCCAAGGCTGCCGTCCAGAATGGGCTGGCTTCCCCGAGTGCGCCGAAAGCTTACGACCCAACCAAGCACAAATGGGTGATGGCAATAGATGCCAACCGGTGCATTGGCTGTGGCCTCTGTGCGGAGGCGTGCAAGAAAGAGAACAGCGTTCCTGAAGGTCACTATTTCCGGACTTGGATTGAACGCTACACGATCCTCAAACCCAAGCCAGATTCGGCGGAAGCGCGCGGCGAAACAATCGTGGATTCTCCGAACGGCGGACTCAAGGGCTTTCGTGAGCCGCCGCTGAAACCGGATAACCAACCGGTCGAGAAAGCGGAGATCCTGCACGCGTTCTTCGTGCCGAAGCTCTGCAACCTCTGCCTGCACTCACCGTGCGCGCAGGTTTGTCCCGTGGGGGCGAAGTTTGACGCGCCGGACGGAGCGGTGTTGGTGGACCCAACTTACTGCATTGGCTGTGGTTTCTGCATCCAGGCGTGTCCCTATGGCTGCCGCTTCCTCACTCCTGAGACTCCGGAGACGAAAGCCCGGGGCACGGCGGGCACAGCGCAGAAATGCACGCTCTGCTACCATCGCATTACTCGTGGACTCAAGCCGGCGTGCGTGGAGGTTTGTCCGACGCAGACGCGCATTTTCGGCGACCTTATGAATCCCGTGCCGAACGACCCGATTCAGCAATTCTACAAGGACAACCGCGTGCAGACACTCAAACCGCATCTTGGTACCGAGCCGCGCGTGCTCTATGCCGGGTTGGACAAGGAGGTAAGGTAACATGACTAACGAACTGACCAACGTCCTGGCCAGCGCCGTCACCGAAATGGTGCCGAGGTTTGAAGGCTACGTTTATCCCAACGAAGCTAGTCCCCACCCACTTTGGGGCTTTCTCATCGTCCTCTACCCTTACATCACCGGTCTGGTGGCGGGCGCGTTCATCATGGCGTCGCTCGTCCGCGTGTTCAAAGTCAAGGCGCTGGAGCCGGTGTACCGTCTTTCGCTGCTAACTGCGCTGTCGTTCCTGCTCTGCGCGACCTTGCCGCTTTTATTCCATCTGGGACATCCGGAACGCTGCTTTGAGATCATGATGACGCCGCATTTCAGTTCGCCAATGGCGATGTTCGGCTTCGTCTATGCCTGGTACCTGATGGCTGTCTTGCTGCTGGAGCTGTGGTTCGACTATCGTCAGGACTTTGTCGAGTGGTCGCAAAAGACCGAGGGCTTCAAGGGAATCCTCTACCGCGCCTTCACGCTGGGCGTCACCGATGAGTCGGACGAGTCCCTGAAGCTGGACATGAAACTGGGTCGCATCCTCTCCGTCGTCGGCATCCCGTCGGCTTTCCTGCTGCACGGCTACGTCGGTTTCATCTTTGGTTCGGTCAAAGCCAATCCGTGGTGGGGCAACGTCCTCATGCCGATCATCTTCATTCTCTCGGCGGTGGTTTCCGGCATTGCGCTATGTGTCTTCAATTACATGGTCCTAACCTGGATTCGACGCCACACCGTGGACACCAAGTGCATTGACGCGATGGGCATGTTCCTCTTCTATGCGCTGGTGGTGGATGCGTCGGTGGAAGCGCTGGATTGGATCCATCGCATTTATCAGGCGGAGGAAAGCTTCCCGGTGATCCAATACATGGCCCGCGAGAAACTCTTTTACACCCTGAGCATTGGTCAGGTGTTGATCGGCACTTTGACGCCGCTCCTGCTGCTGGGTTCGCTCCAACTGTTTCGCAAGCGCGTGCCGGATATCATTCGCAAGCGGATGTATTTTGCCAGCGCCTGCATGATCCTGATCGGCGTGATGGCGATGCGTTGGAACGTCGTCATCGGCGGCCAGCTTTTCTCCAAGAGCCTGCGTGGCGTCATGGGTTACAAGCTGGAATTCGCGGGTGTGGAAGGTTGGTTCATGGGCGTGATCTTGCTCAGTCTGCCGTTCATAATCCTGACAGTCATGGTGAAATTGTTCCTATCGGAGCGGTTGCCGAGCAGCGAACACGTGCCGCACACTGGTCCGACGGCCTAACTCTAGTTCGGGTTCAAAATGGGACTCATCTGGTTACCCATTAGCACCGGGCTTCAGCCCGGGGGCAGGGTCGTCCGCAGGCGAAAGCCGTTGTAACGGCTTGTTCTTGTGGAAGTAAAGCGCTGAAGCGGCTCGGTTTCGATGGCGGTGCGTGACACCGGGCTGAAGCCCGGTGCTAATGACAGACTTAGATTGAACGCCCATTGGAATAAGTCGGTCGTGGTGAACGGATGGTGCTGGACTTGGTTCGGGAAATGAGCCGTTACTGAAGCTCTCAGGCGGCAAACATTGCAATGACCTTCCGAAATGGAAATTCGACGGTTCTCCTGGGTATGGCTGGCGTTTTTCTGGCGCTGGCGGCCGCGTTTGGGCTGAACCTCTGGGGCCGGCCCGCTCCGCTGTCGCCGATGCTGCCGGTCGAGTCATGGGTCACCAACACCGCTACGGTGCGGACCAATTACGCCGACCTCATCCGCATGAAGGCGGACCTTTCCGACTTCGACTGTTACGTTTGCCATGACAAGAAGAAGCCACCCCAGTTGCGCTTCGACACGAACCACGACCTCATCATCGATGAGGCCCACAAAGACGTGGTAATGGGTCACGGTCGGCACAATCGCAACAACCTCTGTTTCAACTGCCACGATGAAGCCAACCTAGAGTTGGTTCAGACCCGCGACGGCCGTGAGTTGAAGCTCTCCGAGAGCACGGGGCTGTGCGGCAGTTGTCACGGACCTACTTACCGCGACTGGGACGCGGGTGCCCACGGCCGCACCAGCGGTTACTGGAACCGTGAGTTAGGGCCGATTGACCGCAAACCTTGCGTGTCCTGCCACAACCCGCACTCGCCGGCGTTTCCATCCCGCAAACCCGCGCCGGGTCCGCACCCACTGCGGCCAGACGCGCATCCGGTGCCCCCGGAGGAGAGGAACCACTAATATGTCGGACGCTGCCTTACCTCCCAACCAAGTCCCCGAATCGCGGAAGCCCGACATGAACCGCCGGAGCTTTCTGCGCAACTCCGCCGTGCTGACGTCGGGCTTGGCCGCACTGGCTGCCAGTCTGTCGCCGCTGCGCGAGCTTAAGGATTTCACCTCCGTGGAGCAGTTCGTCCAGAAATACTACAAAGAACTTACTCCGGAGGAGATGAAGAAGGTTCTGGCGCGAATCGAGGCGGAGGTGGAGAAGGAGTACGGCGTTCGGCCGCAAGTGCGCGATCTCAAGCCCATGGACGGCGTGGAGTTTGTCTATTGCCTAAACCTCACGCGCTGCATCGGCTGCCGCAAATGTGTCCATGCCTGCGTGGCGGAGAACAACCAGTCGCGCACCCCGGAAATCCAATACATCCGCGTGCTCCGCTTGCCGCACGGCTCGTTGGACTTGGAGAAAGCGGAGCATAACTACGCGCCGGAGTCAGTCCCGGAGAAGGGTTATTTCTACATGCCGGTGCAATGCCAGCAGTGCAAGAACCCGCCCTGCGTGAAGGTTTGTCCGGTGAACGCCACCTGGCAGGAATACGATCCGAAAACCAAGAAGGGGGACGGCATCACCGTCATTGACTATAACTGGTGCATCGGCTGTCGCTACTGCGAGGCTGCCTGTCCTTATTGGGCGCGGCGTTTCAACTTCACTAAGCCCTCCATTCCGAAGGACCGGATCAATACCGATATGTCCTATCTCGGTAACCGGCCACGTTACCAAGGCGTGATGGAGAAATGTCATTTCTGCCTCCAGCGCACCCGGGCGGGCCGGTATCCCGCCTGCCTGGAAGTCTGTCCCGCCGGCACGCGCAAGTTCGGCAACATCCTCGACCCGAACAGCGAGGTCTCTTACATCCTCAAGACCAAGCGTGTGTTCATCCAACTCAAGGAGGAGATGGGCACCTCTCCCAGGTTCTTCTACTATTTCGACGTATGACGCAAGCCATCCGGAACTACTTCGTTTTCCTGGGGCGCTGCGGGCGCATTGCGTTCGTCGGCGACTGGCGTTACTACGCCTGGATGGGCCTGCTTACCGCCTTCTGCCTGCTGGGCTTGAACGCCTATGCCAAGCAGTTCGTCAACGGACTCATCGTCACGGGCATGAGTAATGAGGTGTCTTGGGGCGTCTATATCGCGAACTTCACTTTCTTAGTAGGCGTCGCGGCGGCGGCGGTGATGATGGTTATCCCGGTCTATATCTATAACAACGAGGAATTGCACGACTTAGTGATCTTCGGTGAGTTACTGGCCGTGGCGGCGATCCTCATGTGCCTAGCCTTCGTGACCGTGGACTTGGGCCGGCCAGATCGGTTCTGGCACCTTATTCCTGGCATCGGCCAGTTCAACTTTCCAGCCTCCATGCTTAGTTGGGACGTGATCGTGCTTAATGGCTACCTGCTCCTAAACGTACACATCTGCGGCTACCTTTTGTATTGCCGGTATCAGCGGAAACTGCCTGCTAAGTGGTTTTACGTTCCGTTCGTATTCATTGCCATCGTTTGGGCCATTTCCATTCACACAGTGACCGCATTTCTCTACGTGGGCTTGGGTGGCCGGCCCTTCTGGAATGCCGCGATTGTCGGTCCGCGTTTCTTAGCCTCGGCGTTCACCGCCGGCCCGGCACTAATCATTCTGGCCATTCAAGTGGTGCGCCGCGTCACGGCCACCGTTCCCGTGGGTGAGGCCACGCGGCGACCGGGAGATACTCTCGCCGTGAAGGCCCCCTTGAAGCGCGCAGCCACCTTTGAGGACTTGGATCTGTTGGCGCGGCACCTGCCCCAGTTTGTCTCGGTTTCGATGGACCTGCGCCAAGATATTTTGCGTCGGGTAACCGTACTGGAAGTGGCGGCTGGCGAGGCTCTGTTGCGCCAAGGAGACACCGACAGCGACGCCTTCTTCGTCTTGCAAGGGCGGGTGGTGGTCGAGCGGGAAGAGAGCGGGCGTCGCCGGGTCACGCGCAGCGCCGGACCCGGCGAGCAGTTCGGCGAGGTTTCCGCGCTCGCCGGAACCCCGCGCATGGCTACGGCGGTCGCCGAGGAGGCCACCCGGGTGTTGCGCGTGCCGGCCGAGGCTTTGCGCAAGTTGATGAAAACGCCCGAAATGAACAAGATCATCCGGGCGCGGATGGCCGAGCGCCTGATGATTACCGATCACGCGCTGATGACCCTGCGCGGCATCGTGCAGGTGTCCATGCTCATCAACGTGTTTTTGCTCGTGAATGAAGTCTTCAAGGAGTTCTACTCTGGCAACCTGCACGTCGCTTCGTCCAAGTATCTCTTCATCGGCCTGCACGGCTACCACGCGTTGGTGCCTTGGATCTGGACCGCCATCGCCTTCAACCTCACCGCAATGGTCTTGCTGCTGCTGCCGGTCAGTCGCAGCCTGAAATGGCTCAACGTCACTTGCGTGCTGTGCATCGTCGGCATCTGGATCGAGAAAGGCATGGGCCTGGTGATTCCGGGCTTCATCCCTACGCCGCTGGGCGCGATCGTCGAATACACTCCTTCGTTGAACGAAACCTTAGTCTGCTTCGGTATCTGGGCCTTCGGTCTGCTTTGCTATACAGTCTTCCTCCGCATGTCGGTCCCGATCCTGCAAGGAACACTCTCGAAAGCCAACGAAGGTAAGTCCGGGGCGGCAGCCAGCGGTTAGGGCACTCCAGCCGCCCAACGCCACTGAGCCGTCTGAGCGTGGTATGTCCCGCCAACTCACCGCCGAAGACGCCCGGCAGTCGCTGACGGCCCACGTCGCAGCGAAAGGTGCGGAAATCCACGCGAAATTCGGCCCGCGCATTGGTTGGCCGCAACTCCTCCAAATCCTCCAGGACCGCACCTTGGTCCGTTACCCGTGCGAGATCGTCTTCGATGCCAGTCAGCTTCAGCCCGGCGAAATGGCCTATCCTATTGGTCAAGGCCCACGACCCGAGGATGGCTTTAAGTTGTATGTGCATCCGTATTTCATGACCCAGCCCGAGCGCGTGCCCTATGTGGTGCTCTACCAACTGGTGCTGGTCAACTATGGTGCCTTTGTCTCCGCCGATGACGCCGAAACCTTTGGGGCCAGCGTGCTGGGCCTCCCCAAGGACGAATACTACGCGGCCCTTTGCCAGATGGCCGAAGAGGTCATGGGGTAGGATTGAAGCCCGCCGCGCTCGCTCCAGACGAGTGGGCCGGTCGCGCGTGTGGCAGGGCCGGCAAAGCTACCATGCCCACAGGTTCTCGGCGAGCCGTGGCGGCAAGAATGGTTGTGACTTTGGCAAGTTCGGAACAGCCGAACCGCCGCCGAACCGCGACACTTATTCCTCAAGTCCGGCGCGACGGCACCTGCGAATCGCTTAATTGACGAACGATCGGGATGGTGGCGTGCGCCAGGAACCGGAAACAAATCATAGCATAAACGAACATGAATAGAATACTCGCATTGACAGTGGTGGTCTCGGCGTTTGCCGTGGCGTCAGCCTCGGCCGCGGATGGTAAGGCGCTCTACGAAAAGGACTGCGCCAAGTGCCACGGCTTGGATGGCAAGGGCAAGACCAAGATGGGTGAGAAGATGGGTGCCAAGGACTACACCGACCCGAAAGTGCAGGACGCCGTGACTGATGCGGCCTCAATTAAAGCCATCAAGGAAGGCTTCAAAGTCGGCGACAAGACGCTCATGAAGCCGTCTGAAGGCGTGAGCGACGACGACGCCAAGGCCATGGTGGCCTACATGCGCAAGTTCAAGAAGTAAGCGCGTTTGCGGGTTTCACCCTGCCGGAGCGGGCTTGAAACCCCGTCGGGGGCCGGTTGTGCGTATGTTACAGTCGGCCCTTCTTTACGAAACCCTACGCTGAAGTGCTGGTTTCCAGCCTTGTGGGCACCTGCCCAGCCATAAAACTATGAGTGACGAAATCCCGCCCCCCACGGCCGCGCGCCCCTCCTTGCTGCGCAACTGGATAAGCATGAGCGGGCTGGTCATTGTCAGCGGCGCCCTCTTTTCCGTTTTCTTTCTGTTCCTGCTGGAACTGATGACGGGCGGTTCGAATCCCTACGTGGGCATCCTGATGTTTGTGGTGGGGCCAGCGTTCCTGATCTTTGGCTTGGCCGTGACCCTCGTTGGTGCCTGGCGGGAGCGGCGGAAGTTGGGGCACTTTACCGGCCTCCTGCCTAAGATGGTGGTGGACCTCTCACGTCCGCAGGACCGCAAGCTTATGGCGGGCTTCATCGTCGGAAGCCTGGGGTTCATACTCCTGTCGGTGGTGGGCAGCTACCACAGTTACCACTTCAGCGAATCAACGGTGTTTTGTGGCGAGACCTGTCATACGGTGATGAAACCGGAATTGGTTACCTACCGCCACGGACCGCATGCCCGCGTGTCCTGCACGGAATGCCACATCGGCAGCGGGGCGACGTGGTTTGTGAAAGCAAAGCTCTCTGGCACCTATCAACTCTACGCCACCACTTTTGACAAGTATCCCCGTCCCATACTGACGCCGATCAAGAACCTGCGCCCGGCTCAAGAAACCTGCGAGCAATGCCACTGGCCGCAGAAGTTCGTCGGCAACCTCGAACGCACTTACAACTACTATCTCGGCGATGAGACCAACACCCCGTTCACCGTGCGCATGTTGATGAAGGTTGGGGGCGGCGATCCCACGCACGGGCCGGTCGGCGGCATCCACTGGCACATGAACGTGGGCAAGAAGGTGGAGTACCTCGCCACCGACGAAAGCCGGCAGAAGATTCCCTGGGTGCGAACCGTGGACGAGCAAGGGGTCGTGACCGAGTTCCGCACGAAGGGCTTCACCAATGACATCAGCGGCTATGTGCTCCGCAAGATGGACTGCATGGATTGTCACAACCGTCCGGCGCACCGTTATGACACGCCGAGCAGCGCAGTGAACTTGGCCATGAGCCTTCCGGATAAGATTGATCGCCGCCTCCCGTGGATCAAAACCAACGCGGTTTTCGCGCTCACCCGAGAGTACCCATCCGAGGCGGACGCGTTGCAGGGCATCGCCACCCATTTAGCCGAGCAGTATCCGAACGAACCCCGCATCCGCCAGGCCATCGCGGTTGTGCAGAAGATTTACCAGGACAACTTCTTCCCGGAAATGAAAGCCAACTGGAAGGTCTATCCGGACAACCTTGGCCACATGGAGTGGGCCGGCTGCTTCCGTTGTCATGACGGAAATCACAAGACGGCGGACGGCAAGCAGTCCATCAAAGCCAGCGACTGTAACACCTGCCACACCATTCTCGCGCAGGGGAGCGGAGCGGATTTGGAGAAGTTGACCGTGGGCGGCCAGAAATTTGCCCATCCCGGAGGAGAGCTTGATGAGAACCCTACTTGCAATGATTGCCACACCGGCGGCCTGTAGGCCGCGCCTCTGCTTACTCCGGTCAGTCCTGCTCGCCCTAGCTCTACTCGCTTGGGCAGCCCCGGTTCGGGCCGAGGAGATCAAAAACTCCACCTGCCTCGAATGTCACGGAGACAAAGACATGGCCCCCAGCCGGACCAACGCCAGCGGCGTGGTCACCTTGCTGCTGCTGAACGAGGCCACGCTCAAGGCCTCCGTCCATGCCACCAACTCTTGCGTCAGTTGCCACGCGGACCTCACCTCGAAGCACCCTGACGATAACGTCAAGGCCAAGCTCGCCACCTGCACCAGTTGCCACCCCGGCCTGCCCGGACACGCCAAAGCGGAGCAGGAATACACCACCAGCGTCCACGGCAGCAGCCACACTCAGGGTTCCCTTGGCGCGGCCACCTGTGCCAACTGCCACGGCAGCCACGACGTCATCCCCGTCACTAACCATCTGTCCCGGGTCTTCAAACTCAACCTCCCCACCACCTGCGGCCAGTGCCACACCAACGACGCCCTCAGCGCGCAATACCGCATCAACAAACCCCAGGCCGCCAGCCATTACCTGGACAGCATGCATGGCCGCGCGCTGCTCAGGCAGGGCCTCATATTGGCGCCCTCTTGCAGCGATTGCCACGGAGTTCACGACGTCAAGGCCGCCACCGTTCCTACTTCGCCCATCAATCGGCTGAACGTCGCCAAGACCTGCGGCAAATGCCACGTCGGTATCGAGGACACTTACAACCAGAGCATCCACGGCCAGGCGCTGGCCATGGGCGTTACCAATGCTCCGGTTTGCACCACCTGCCACACTGCCCACGAGATCGAGAACCCCACGGGCAGCCACTTCAAAGCGGGCAGCGACCTCCGCTGTGGCGAGTGCCACAAGGATCGCCTCGAGTATTACCACGAAACCTACCATGGCAAAGCCATGGCGTTGGGCAAGTACAGCGGCACCACCGAGGTCGCCGCCTGCTACGACTGCCACGGCTACCACGACGTCCAGCCCGCCTCTAACCCCGCTTCCCATCTCTCGCAACAGAACATTGTCGCCACCTGCGCCAAGTGCCATCCTGGTGCCACCGCGAGCTTCGCCAAGTACGTCCCCCACGCCAACCAGATGGACAAGGCGAACTACCCCGAGTTCTACTACGTCTTCCTGTTCATGACCATGTTGCTGGTCAGCGTGTTCGTCTTCTTCGGGCTGCACACCCTGTTCTGGATTGTGCGCTCGATCTACCTCTACATGCACGACTCGAAGACGTTTCGCGAAGCCAAGATTGCCACCCAGCAGGGCGGTGAGTGGTTCAGCCGCTTCGCCCCTTACGAACGGTTCCTCCATGTGCTCGTGGTCACCAGCTTCCTACTGCTGGTCATCACCGGCATGCCGCTCAAGTTCTATTACACCGACTGGGCCAAGCTCATGTTCAACTTCATGGGCGGCGTCAGCACCGCCCGCTGGCTCCACCATTTCGGAGCGGTTATCACCTTTCTCTACTTCGGCCTCCATCTCTGTGGCTTGGCGGTCAAAATCTATCGTCGCCGCGCCACCTTCAAGGATCCCGCCACCGGCCGTTACGGCCTCAAGGAAATCTGGAATCACTGGACCGGACCCGACTCCATGATCCCTACCCTCCAAGATTGGCGGGACTTCATCGCCCACCAGAAGTGGTTCTTCGGCAAAGGTCCCAAGCCGCAATTCGACCGCTGGACCTATTGGGAGAAATTCGATTACTTCTCGGTCTTCTGGGGCGTGGCGATCATCGGCTTCTCCGGCCTCATCATGTGGTTCCCCATCTTTTTCTCCAAGTTCATGCCCGGTTGGGGGATCAACATTGCCCTCATTGTCCACTCCGACGAAGCCCTGCTCGCCGCTGGCTTCATCTTCACCGTCCACTTCTTCAACACCCACTTCCGGCTGGAGAAATTCCCGATGGACACCGTCATCTTCTCCGGGCGCGTTTCCAAAGCCGAGTTGCTCCACGAGCGCAAGCGCTGGTATGAGCGTTTGCTGGCGAGCGGCGAGCTGGACCAGCACCGCATCCGCGACGAGTGGGAACGCTGGAAAGGCATCGCCCGCTCGTTCGGCTACCTGTTCTTCGGTGTCGGGGTGATCCTGTTGATACTGATTGTTTACGCCATGGTGTCACGGTTGACACACACACCTGAACACCAGGCTCCCCAGCCCCCAGCTCCCCAAGTGAGAACGGTGGTGCCCCCCCGCTGAACTCCTCCCCGGCCCTCTCCCCGCGCGACCTGGTTGTCCGGGCGTTCACAGGCAGGAGCCGGGTCGGCCCGATGCGGAGGAACGAAACTATTTTACCATGCTGACGACTCGTCAACTCATCACAACCCTTGTGGCCGCTGCTGGGCTGGTCTGGACAGTGGCGACCGCCTGGACAGCCGAAGCCCCGAAGGACAGCGATTGTCTCCTCTGCCACGAGGACAAGACCCTCGCCAAGACCAATGCCACCGGCCAGGTCAAGTCGCTCTATGTGGACGCAGCCAGGCTGAAAGTCTCGACCCACAGCACCAACACCTGCGCCAGTTGTCACCGCGACGTGACGGACAAACATCCCGATGATAATGTTGTCCCCAAGCCGGTCACCTGTGCCAATTGTCACGAGCGCCTGTCCGAAAGATATAACGCCAGCGTGCATGCCCTGGCCCTGAAGGCCGGAGATGCTGCGGCGCCGACGTGCCGGGACTGTCACGGCGCGCACGAGATTCTTCCGCCCACCAATCCCGCCTCGCCGCTCTATCCCTCCAACCTCAGCCAGACCTGCGGCGTGTGCCACGACCAGGTTGCGGCTGCCGTGCAGGCCAGCGTTCACGGCCAGGGCACTGCCGCTGGTAAACGCGAGGCCGCCACGTGCATTGACTGCCACTCCGAGCACGCGATCGAACAACTCAAGACCAACGCTACGCTCCGGGTTTCCGCCGAGGTCTGCAGCCGGTGCCACGCTTCCGAGCGTATCAACACGAAGTTCAACCTGCCGAAAGACCGGGTGCAGACGTTCTTCGAGAGCTATCACGGCCTGGCTTCGCAATACGGCTCCACGCTGGCGGCCAACTGCGCCAGTTGCCACGGCTACCATCTCGTGCTGCGTTCCGCCGATCCTAAGTCCAGCATCAACACGAACAACCTCGTCGCCACTTGCGGCAAATGTCATCCGGGTGCCACGCAGAATTTCACTTCCGGAAAAATCCATGTGACAGGTGTGCCGGGCAAGGCCATCGGCGAGGTGATCAATTTCTGGGTCCGCCGCATCTACCTAATCCTGATTTTCGGCACCATCGGTTTCATGCTCGCGCACAACGGCATTCTCTGGTTGCGGAAGATCGCCAAATACTACCGCGACGGCACCCGCACTATCTTGCGCATGGACCTCTGCCAGCGCTGGCAGCACTTCCTGCTCGTGGGCAGCTTCATTGCGCTGGCAGTGACCGGCTTCGCGCTGAAGTGGCCAGAATCTTGGATCGCGAAGCTGCTGGGTTCGCATGAAGATTTCCGCCGCTGGAGCCACCGCGTCGCCGGCATTATCATTCTGGCCTTGGGCGTTTACCATGTGTTTTACCTGATCTTTAGCCGGAATGGACGGCAGCTTTTCAAGGACTTCCTACCAGTGAAGAAAGATGCCGCGGATCTGGTGCAAACCACGCGGTATCTCGTCGGACACACCAATGAGCGGCCGAAGATTGGCCGGTTTGGCTACGCGGAGAAAATGGAATACTGGGCCGTCGCTTGGGGCACGATCATCATGGGTGTCACCGGGCTGGTGATCTGGTTCAAGATTGACGTGACCCAGTTCCTGCCGCGCTGGATCGTGGAGGTGGCCACGACCATCCATTACTACGAAGCCATTCTGGCCTGTCTGGCGATCATTGTCTGGCACTTCTACCATGTCATGCTCGACCCGGATGTTTATCCCGTGAACTTCGCCTTCTGGGACGGCAAAGTCTCAAAACACTGGCAGGAGGAAGAACACCCGCTGGACAACTCAGTTCCCGGAGCACAAATGCCTGCGGAGACCAGCAGCACGCCGACGCCCGGCCCGGACAGGCCCACGAACCTCGCCGAACCGAAAAGTTGATTGGGGCTTCAGAGTTTCTGCAACCGATAGAACTGGAAGGACTTTCCCCCCCCGGCGGCGGCAAGACGAGGACCTGCCGCTAAGTGCCTAATCGCTCCGGCGCATTGGGCGCTGCTTGGCTCTATCTCCACGACTCGAAGAAATACCGCGAAGCCAAGATTCAGATCCAGAAAGGCGACGAGTAGTTCACACGCTTCCCGCCCTTGCACCACTTCCAGCATATCCTCAGAACTCTTGGCCGGTGAGCACAAATTCCAACCGGCGAGGAAGCGAGTTGAGTCCAAGCGCGCCGCGTCAAGGGACCCGGCCTACAGCCATGAAGCGGTCTTGTATGCCCGGTGCCATCACTGCGCAGCCCACGCCAATTCCTCGGGTCAGGATGTCTGAGCGTTGAAACGCTGGGCTGTTCTCTCTCGCCCGGCCGGGTTGAAACCGGCGCAGGCAAAACCTGATTTGCGCCGCCCGCCAAACTGCCCTCCAAGAAATGGCGCGACGTCATCCTCCAGGTCTGGCACACTGATCCACTGATCTGCCCGAAGTGTCAGCATCCGCTGCGTGTCATTGCCGCGATAGACCAGCGCGCCGTGAGCGAAAAAATCCTCCGCCACCTCGGCCTCTGGAGTGGCACCCCGCCGCTGGCCCTGGCCCGCAGCCCGCCAGCGGCAGACGCCGGGCCGTGAACCCGCGAGCCGTTTGACGACGTGGATCCCATGCCTGCCTGCCGCGCGGCGCAGGCAGGCCCGACTACGAAAACGTCCTGACCGACTGACCCCGCCCCTTGCGCCACTGCCGTTTAGTTAAGGCAATCGCCGTTCACTGCCAGCTCCGTAGGAGCGCCATGTTTATAGCCACGGCCAGTACAGATCCCCAAGCCCCGTAGGGGCGGAATGTGTTTGCGGGGTGCATCCATTTCGCCCCTACGGGGC
>CAINDV010000430.1 GCA_903847485.1 uncultured Verrucomicrobiota bacterium | reverse complement strand
TTCTTTGTTTTAGAGGTTTTGGAGAGCGCCTTGCCAGGACTTTGGGATCCCGTTCATGGCTGAGATCGCTTTTCCCTAAAGAGTCTCACCGTAGCGCCAGCCTTCGCGGGCAGGTTCTTTGACGAAAGCGTTCAACTCCGGGTGGTTGGTGATGCGGCCGGCCTTGGCGTCCCACTCGATGCGCTTATTGAAGCGCTGGGCAAGTACTCCGAGGAGAATGATCTCGGTCAGCTTCGCGGAGTAGGTGAAGTTCGATCCAGGCTCGGGGCCGGTCTGCTTGATCGCATTCAACCACTCGCGGAACGGGCCGCCGTTGACACGGGGGATGGTTTGCGCCGGCGGTTTAGCTTGCCACTGCTCACGTAATTCAAGGGGCATGATGATGCACGAACCCGCATGCGTGTCGCAGCCGATCAGGCCTTTGGTGCCCACCATCCAACAGGCGCGTCCCAGGTAGGTGGCATTATCAGCCTCGAACCGGTCTATGCGTCCGACCTTCGACCAGTCCTGCGGGCCGTCGAACCAGTTGAGCACGACCGGGCCGCGCTTCGCATTGGCAGGAAAGTGATACTTGAGCCGGCTGCCTGCCGGGATGAGGCCCTCCAGCGAGGTCTTGCGTTCCAGGCACTCCACCGCCTCGGGCGGGTCAAGGTCGAGCGCCCAGACCGGCGTGTCAAAAGTGTGGGTTCCCCAGTCGGCCAGTATGCCCGAGCCGAAGTCGTAGAAAGCCCTCCATTTGTAGGGGAGATAATCCCGATAGAAATCCCGTTTGGCCGCAGGTCCCAGCCAGAGGTCCCAGGCGAGACCCTCGGGAACCGGGGAGGAGGGGGGCGGCATCGTCGAAGGGTTCGCAAAATGTTGGCCGCCCATTTCGGGGCCGCCGTTGTGCGCAAACACCTCGCTCACCTCTCCGATCAAGCCAACCCGGTAGGCTTCAACTGAGTTACGAATCGAAACCCCCGCATGCCCCTGGTTGCCCATCTGGGTGATCACCTTGTAGCGTTCCTTGGCTTTGACCAAAGTCCTGGCCTGCCAGATATTGTGGGTCAGCGGTTTCTGGGTGTAAACGTGGATGCCCCGTTCCATGGCCGCGAGGGTGGCGGGAAAGTGCGTATGGTCGGGGGTGGAGACGACCACCGCGTCAATTTCCTTGTGCAGCTTGTCGAGCATCACGCGAAAATCTTCGAAGAACGGCTGGGTGGTTCTCCAGTTCTTCATGTTTTCCGCACATTGAGCGCGGTCCACATCGCAGAAGGCCACGAGGTTTTCCTCGGAGCATCCCTGGTTGTAGGGCTGTTGGGCGATCCAGCCGCCGGAGCCAATAAAGGCGACGTTGAGCTTGCTGTTGGCAGACTTGCCGGGCAGGCCGATGGCGAACCGCGGAAAGGCGGTGCCGGCGGCGATTCCGGTGAGAGTGGCGAGAAAAGTTCTACGTCTCATAATGATGTTCTGCGAGGCGATAGTATTGCGGATGCTTGTTATAGCCAGCTTTTAGTTACTCGGGGTTTGCGCTCGCGTTGACTCAAATTAAATGACACCGAGCGGATAGGGCTGGGAGGAGGAAAAAGGCATC
>CAINDV010000429.1 GCA_903847485.1 uncultured Verrucomicrobiota bacterium | reverse complement strand
GGAAGTGCTCGACTCCCAGACTTCTGTGCCATCACCCTTCAGGCAATAGACGTCAATGGGGCGTATGCCTAACAAGTTGTCTGTGTAGAGGCTTCCATCAGGATTGAGCACCATGGAATAGCGCAGGGTGATCTTGGTGCCACGTTGGCCTGAGGCCTTAATCCTGGCCCAGCCGGAAATGCCTTGACCGAGATCAAACACAAAAACTCCGGGACTGATGTTTGTCACTCCTACGGGAGCGATTTCCTGCTGGACTTGGATCGGATTCGCCGGCGAAACGCCGATCTGGATGTCAGGAGCCGGCCAGACATGCACGGGTTTCCAAACGGAGTCACCGAACGCGGCCGTGTCCCAGCCGGGCATTTCCAACCGCGCGTCGTACATCTCGCCTTGTTGCATATCCCCCTCGCGAATCGGTCCGTACGCCAGCTTCCAGGTGTCATCCGTGACCACGGCCTGCCGGGTACCGTCTGCATACTCGATTTTCAGTTGGGCGCACAATTTCGGTACGGTGCCATAGACATTTGGGGAGGCGTAGCAATAACCGCAATACCAGCCGCCCGCCAGAATCGCGCCAATCGCGTTGGTGCCCGTCAGCAACAGGGACGTGACGTCATAGGTCTGGTAATACACCCGCTTACTATATTCCACATAACCCGGATTGAAATAATCCCGCCCCACCCGGGAGCCGTTGAGGTGCATCTCATAATTTCCCAAGGCGGTGACATAGAGCATGGCCCGTTGCACCGGTTTTGAGACGGTGAACACATCCCGCAAATATGGCGGCGGCGGCAGATCCCACTTTTGTTGAATGTCTCCGAACGAAACGGTACCCCACGGTGCCATGCCCAGCGAACCGATTACCATCGCCGACACCCAGTCGCGGTCATCGAAATTCGTGGTTTTCCAGTTAATCAGTTCCTGATTAGAAACCTTCCACGACTGGTCCAGGAAAATCACGAGAACTGTGTTGTCGGCAAATTGAACAGTCAGCTTGCCGGTGAGTCCGGCCGCACTGCCCTCGTTGGTTGCGGCAATCGCCAAGGTGTTCACGCCCTGGGTGAGGTATTCTTTGATATTGAGCTTCGGGGGTTGCGACCAATTCGTGCCCTGGCCGGCCTGGACGCCGTTCACGAACAGCGTGAAGCCGTTATCGCAGGTTCCATTGAAGTTCGCTGCCGTAATCTGTTTCCCGACGGGCACGCTGAACTGGCGTCGAAAATAGCGCGTCCCCGCTGGCGCGACTTCATTTGGTTTGCCCTCCGGATACCAGATCCATTGGTAACCTTCGGAGTTGTGGTCAGACGTTCGTTTCTCTTCGCCAATCCACCTGGCCGGCGCCCACTCCTCAGGTTTGAGCAATCCCATGGTCCACAGCGCCGGCTGGCTCCAAGCCGAGGGCTTCTGGTCCATGTCCCAGACACGCACCTTCCAGAAGCATTGCGTGCCGGACGCTAGCGGCTTGCCCTGATAAGTTACCAGCACCGACTGATCGCTCATAACCTTGCCGGTGTCCCACAAATCGCCTCGGTTCTGTTTCAGCAGCGATTCACTCGAAGCTACCAGCAGTTGATAGGCCGTTTGTCTTTGTCCGCGTTGATCCGACGTGATGATCCAGTTCAGGCGCGGATTTGCGGTTTCGAGGCCGAGAGGATTTTTCAGATATTCACAGCGCAGGTTTGTCAGGCCGACTGCGGAGGAAGTCGGAAGGCAGGAGAACATCGCCAGCGCTGCGGCAAGAAGAACCGCAAAGCGGCGGGTGGTTTGATGTTTCATTTAGAATCTCTCTCGGTGTTTCGTTCGATGGTTTCTGGCAGCGTGGATTGGAAACGGTAAGTTCCTGAACCCACGGCATAGATGGAACTGTTGTCTTCGATTCGCAGGAACTTCACACCTTCAACCTTGCCGGTGGGCTTCCCGGACTCGGTCACTCCGGCAGCGTCCTTCGCCGGCACAAACACGGTCGCGGTGGTGTTCGGCGGAATCACCACGTCAAGGTTGAACACATTGCCTCTATTGGTCCACGCCGTCGAGATGAGGCCGCGGGTGGAATGATAGCTGGTATTCGCCCAGGTCAAGCCGGCGCCGGGCACCGGACGGATGAGGATAGACCGGTAACCTGGACTCGCGGGATTGATGCCGCCAACGGCGCCATACAAATATTCACCCACTCCACCAAAGGCGTAGTGGTTGAATGACGGCGGCCATGCGCTCCAATTCTCCCATAATGTGGTCGCGCCGAGGGTCACCTGATAGAGCCATGACGGGTAGGTTTCTTGCAGCAGCAAGGTATAGGCGAGGTCGTCGTGGCCGGCGGCGTGCAGGGCGGGCAGCAGGCGCGGTGTGCCGATGAAGCCCGTGGCGGGGTGATTGTTGAATTGCGCAATCGCGCCCGCGAATTGTCGGGCGGCCTGGGCGCGCAGCCCGGCCGGCACCAGGTCCAACGTGAAGGCCAGCGCGTAGCCGCATTGACCGCTGCCATCCTTGAACGAGCCGCCAGTATTGAACAAAGTCGCAAACGCAGCGACGATGCTACTGTGAAGCGTGGAATAGGTGACGGCATCGGCCCTGCGGCCAATGGCAGCGGCCATCTCCGACATCGCTTGCGCATAGTAGGCGTAAAAGGCGGTGTCAATGACGGTGTGAGACGCGCCGCCGCCACTCAATCCCGACCAATCGCCCAGATCGCCAGGCCGACTCGCAATCACAAAGTTTGTGGCGTAGGAGGCAAGGTGCTGCCCGAAACGTTGCATGGAGGCGTAGTGATCGGCGATGATGTTGGTATCACCATAACTGCGATACATATTGTAAGGGCATATCCATCCGGCATCGCCCCAGCCGGTGCCGCCCGTTCCGCCGCCCATCATGGGCGCCGTGGGTGCAATGTAGGGATATGAGCCGTCGGCATTTTGATTGTCCTCGCACAGCGTGACAAGATGACGGCGGTAGAAGGACTGGACATCGAAGTTGTAGGCTGCGGTCGGGATGAAGACTTCCGTGTCCCCAGTCCAGCCCACGCGCTCATCTCGCTGAGGGCAGTCAGTCGGCACTTCGAGATAGTTGCCTTTATGGCCCCAGATGATGTTGCTGTAGAGTTGATTTAGCAGGGGGCTGGAACACGCAAAGGAGCCGGTCCGGGGCATGTCGGAATTCACGACGATGCCCGTCACCGAGTTCCTCGTGGGCGGCACCGTCAGTCCCCGCACTTCGACATAACGAAATCCATGATAAGTGAAACGTGGCTCGAAGACCACGGTGCCATTGGTGCCGAAAAAATAAAAATCGGTTGCGTTTGCGCCGCGCAAATTGGCCGTGTAAATCGTGCCGTCCGGATTCAGCACTTCACCATGGCGCACCGTGATCCGGTCGCCAACGCTGCCGTTAATGTTCAGCCGCACCCAGCCGACCATGTTCTGGCCCAGGTCAAAAGTATAGCAACCCCGTTTTGGCTCGGCGACGCTGATGGCCGGCAGCATTTCCAACCGCCGCGAGGGTTCGGTGACGGCGGCCTGTACCTTAAACAAGTTAGTGCTGCCGGGAAACAAAGCCCCGTAGCCGTAAAGCGCCTGGATAATGGTGAGTTTCTGTCCGGTCCCGCCAAGGCTGACGATGCCGCTTTCCGCATAAAAATTGGTCTGAACTGGACCGCCACCGGGTTGAGAAACAATTAGCAGAGTTTTGGAAACTCCAGCCGCCGGATCGCCTCCGAGAGTGGGGTTGTTGGCCACGAAGTTGAGTTGACCGTTGGTCACCAACCCGGCCACAATGGACGTGACATTCGAGTAACCGCTGGTGGCAGAATTCAGTCCGGTCACCACCGGCGACCAGGCGCTGTCGTTGTATTTGGGGGTATCCCAACCCGGCATTTCCCGGCGGGCGTCGTAACTCGATCCGATGAGGATGTCACCGAAAAGAACCGGGCCATAGCTCGCCTTCCACGAAGCATCGCTGGCCACGGTTTGCGTGCTGCCGTCGGCAAGTTCGAGCACGAGCTGGGCGAGGAAGCGCGGGCGGCCTTGATATATCATGCGCCGGCCTGACATTCCGACGACACTGGCATACCAGCCATCGCCCAGGATCGCGCCGAGGGTGTTCTCGCCGGGTTGCACCAACCCTGTGACGTCGTAGGTCTGGTAATAAACCCGCTTGGAAAAATCGCTCCAGCCCGGCGTGAGCACATCATTGCCAACCTTCCGTCCGTTAAGGTGCAATTCATAGACCCCCAGCGCCGTAACATACACCGTGGCGCGCGTGGTCGGCTGTCCCACCACGAACGTCTTGCGCAAGTAGGGCGCGGGGACTCGTGCGATGTCGTTGAGCGCGGCTACACCCCACGGCGTTGCCGAAATGGATTCCGCGCTGGTCCATGCCGAGTCGTCAAAATGGGTCTGCGTCCAGCCTGCGGATTCTCGTTGCGCGGCCTTCCACGAAGTGTCAACGGGAATATTGGATACGCTTCCGGAAGCGAATTGCACCACCAGCCGGCCGATCACACACGCCCACTGGCCCCGGGTGTCGCTGTTAGTGACCGCGAGCGCCAGCACGTTGGTTCCCGTGCGCAACCACGGTGTCACATTGATCCAAGCTGTGGCTTCCCAACGCATCGCCGCATTCGTCATCGGCTGGCCGTTCGCATAGGCGTTGCAGACATTGTCGGCATAGAGTGCCAGGACCGCATTGGTGATGGTCTGGCCCGCCGGCAGGACGACCTGCTTCCGCAGCAAACAGTGCCCCATCATACCCGCCTGTGACTGCCCCGCCGGGAAACGGACCCAATGCAACCCCGTAGTGTTGAACAGCGAGTTGTTGGTGGCCTGTTGCGGCGTCGGAGTATAAGCTGCGTCATAGCCGAGCCATTGCGCCATCCAATTCGTCGGAGACAGCAACCCTATGGACCACCAAGCCGGCGCGCTCCAGGCCGACACCTTGTTGCGGCCGTCATACACCCGCACCTGCCAGAAGCATTGCTCCCCGCTCGTCAAAGGCCGGCCGGCGTACGGGATGTCCACTGTCTCGCTGCTGGCCACTTTCCCGCTGTCCCACAAGTCACCCTTGCCTCGCTTCAATAGCGCTTCACTCGAAGCCACCAACACCTGATACGCCGTCTGCTTCTGCCCGCGCTGGTCCGACGTGAGGATCCAGCTCAGGCGCGGCCCCGTCGCCTCGATGCCCAGCGGGTCCTTCAAATACTCGCAGCGCAGTTGCGCTGGCGACAGCGCCTTCGCAGGCATGGCCGAAGTTGCGCCATTAAACAGGGCCGACAAACCCAGCAGGGGTAGTGCGGTTAGTGTTAGTCTGATCCTAAATATTGGCATCTATTTCGTGGGTGGTAATGTGGGCAATTTTACTTCAGATCGAATATAGTAGTTTGCGCGAGGACTGGAAAACACATCACCGTTTGCGGGTCACCCGCGCCTCCATGCCGGGATCGGGTTTGTCCCATCGCAGCGCGCTTCTCCTTCGCCCCCGTGGGAGTCTTCACACTTACCGGGCCTACCAGACCCGAGGGGCGAGGCCTTTTTGTAGTTGTTGTTGACCAGGTTGCCGACTCGAATCCGCATCTCGTTGCTGCCCGGACGGAACGCATCGGTCTGGAATTTGTGCGGCGGCCAGAGTTTCGCGCCAACGTGTTTGCCATTCACCCAAACCTCGGCAAAATGGTTAACCTTGCCCGGATCCAGCACCAGTTGTCCTTCAAGCGCCGGCAGGGTGACCGTCATGGTGTAGTCCAGCAGGCCGCTGAAGTTCCCGGGCAGTTCCTTCCAGGTATCCCAGGGCGTTAAGTCATGCGCAACACCCACCGATCCAGTTAATGAATCAGGAAGCTTGACCGCATGTTCCAACTTGGGGCTGCGCGGATCAATCCGCACCGTCCACATTCCCTCGATTGCCTGTTCGCAGCAGGGTGGAGCGGGAGAAGAGATGTTGGAGTTATCAACATCTTTGAGCAGTCGGGCGTCGCGGCGAACAAGAATGTCCATGCCCCGGCCCGGGTTCATCTTCGCTGTTCGCTTCTCTATCGTTGTCACTTCTAAAAGTTGTTGAGCACCCTAAGCGAGGGTCGTCCGCATTTCACCAGGGACCGGCAGTGAGGTCGCCGGGGCGATAGAATACCGTCCAGCCTCCTGCCGCCGAGCCTATGTCGATGGTCGTCGTGGGTTTGGCCAGATCGAATTTCCTCCAGAGCACGCTGCCATCCTCGTGAAGGAAGTTTCCCCCCATGGATATCCCCGCGCTGTTCCGATGGTTCGCCAAGCTAAAGGTCCCGGCGCTGGTACCACTCACATAGAACCAGGTAAGGTTGGGGATCGTGCCGGTGGCCTGTATCTTGTCAATCATGACCGGCGCCCTGCGATACGGACCGCCAAGCTTCTTCCGGTAAGCCCATTCAGCCAGCCCGTTCGCATTGTAGTCCCAACCGGCAGCATCTCGTCCGGGCAGAAACTGGTAGCCGATCAGGTTCACCGCGCCCCCACTGGATTCATAGAAGCGATGCCATTGATCGGTGGGGCAATAGAGCACATCCTGCAGGTTCCGCTGCGTCTGGATGGTCGTGCCCGGCCGGTTTCGATACAGGTACTGCGGGTAAAAGGTGGTGTTCAGACTCAGACCCATCCAGGCAAAACCGCTGGCTCCGTCGGAGGTGGCGTTAACCGGGAAGGCTTCGCGGTTGTCCACGGCGTACATCGCGACAGCAATCCCCCATTGCTTGAGATTGCTGGTGCATCCAATCCGCACGGCCTTCTCTTTGGCTTTGCTCAGCGCCGGCAGCAGCAGGGCCGCCAGGATGGCGATGATGGCAATCACCACCAGCAACTCGATCAACGTGAAGGCTCTCGCCGTCGCCTTTGTCGCGGATCCAAGCCTGTCTTTCATCAACATCAGTGTAAGCTCAGCCAATCTCAGGTGTCTCGTTTGCATCGGTGTTGCTCCTTTTTGTCTGATTGCATGGGACAGGCTCTCTGGCCTCGGCCATTTATGGTTTTGTTATTTGCCCGCCTGCACGGTTACCGGCCCCAGCAGACCGGAAGCTAGCAGCGGTTCTTTGGCACGAGGTTGCCCAGCCGCGTAGGGGTGGTGAGTGGTCTGGGCATACGGTTTCTGATCGGGATATTTCGCATCGCCCAACATTCGATTCGGCCAAAGATTCGCGACTTCGATCTCCAGCGCGTTGCCCGTCGGCTTGAGCGCTTTGGAAATGTCCACGCGCCACGGCGCCGTCCACGCCACGCCGCAGTCCTGTCCGTTCAGCCGAACGCGGGCCATCGCTTGCACACCACCGAGATCAAGAAAAACGGGGGACTTCAAGGATTCAGCATTCGGCAAATCGAATGATTTTCGATAGGTGGCAACGCCGGAATAATACTTGATGCCCTCTTCAGACCGCTGCGTCCAGTCTTCCAGTTTCTCGAAACGCGCCTGAGCGGGAGCGCCCAGGGCGGGATCAAAGGCCACGTCCCACGCGCCTTCGAGCGCGGCGATGGAAACCGTGTCTGCGAAGTTGGACCTGGCGTTGCTCGCCGCCGCCGATGCAGTCTTCGGGAAGATCACGAAATAACCTTCGTAAGGCTCGAAGCGCAGCGGAATCGCGGTCGTGTTCTTTTCCGCCTTAAACTCCGGCAGGGAACGCATTTCGCCGGTTTGCGGATGCCACAGTTCCGGCAACCGTCCCGCCACGCGAAAGATGCAATCCGCTTGCACCGATTTTTCGGAACGATTCGCGACGAAGTAGATTTCGCGGCCTTCCGTGGAACGATGCGCGTAACGCACCGGGCCGGACGCCATGAAGTCCTCCGGCACGCCGGCGTCTTTCAGAATGGCGGCGGTCAGATCGTAAGGCGCATAGAAGTCAGAGGCGTCGCTGGTTCGCATATTCCACGGCCCCATTCCGGCATTTCCCAGAACCCCGGCCGGTTTCCACGCGCCGCCGGTCGCCGCAGCAGTCTGCCAGTCGGCTGATTCCGTTTGGGAAACCGCCCACTGATCGTCCGAGGAAACCACCTGGCGGGAACCATCGGCGAATTTTAATTCTATAGCACAAACCAAACCGGCGGGACCCACCTCCGTGTTGGCCGCTCGAATGGCGATTTGGTTGGCGCCGGCCTTGAG
Organism: uncultured Verrucomicrobiota bacterium; assembly: GCA_903847485.1. Classification (GTDB taxonomy): domain Bacteria; phylum Verrucomicrobiota; class Verrucomicrobiia; order Limisphaerales; family JAJXZI01; genus CAINDV01. The sequence goes on along the minus strand of CAINDV010000429.1, from coordinate 1,310 downwards.
TTGCGAGGTGATGTCAAACCCAAACAAGGTGCTCCAGTCTCCGCCGTTGCCCACGGGAACTCCGTTAACGAACGCGATGAAGGAGTTGTCTGCCGTCGCTTCCAAACGCGCCGAAACCAGTTCTTGGTTCGGGGCCAGGGTCACGTCGCGGCGGAAAAAGACGGGCCCGGCGGGAGCCGACTGGGCCGGTTGCCCTTCGGGATACCACACCCACTGCGCGGCGGCAATGGGCAGGTCCTTCGGCGGTTTACCATTCAAGGGGCCTCCCCAGATCACCTGGCCTTGTCCATAGACCCGCGTGGTCAGCGCGACGGGCGCGTCCAAAGTTCCCCACACTGTCTTGGCCATGGCCGCGACGGCATCGTCGCACTTCGGGAAATTCACCAGGCTTGGCGACTTGCGGGCCGCAGGGCCGACGACGGTCGCGCCATCCTTGATGAGCGATTCCAACTTCGCCACCAACTGCGGCGTCATGGTCGGGCGATTAGGCAGAACCAGGAGGCGATAGGAGGCGCCGCTGGGGAAGACCACGCTACCGTTGCGAACGCTGGCCAGTTTCATCAGTGCGGCCACCGAACAACCGTCGTAGTTGTAACCCTTGCGTTCCGGGAAGCCGCCGGTTTTGTCGGAGGCCGAAACGGGCGGTACGAACACATTGGGCGCACCTTCCGGCATCAGGTACAGGACATCCGCCACCCAGCGCCCCTGGCGCAGCATCTCGCTGCAACGGGAGATATAGCGGTGATAGGCGTCTGCCATCGGCCACCAGGTTTGCCCGCGATCCCAATGCACGCCATAGATAGCCATCTGCATTCCCGGACGGGTTTCATCCGGCTTGTGCGCGAAGGTGTGGTAGGTAAAGCGATTGACGCCAAGGCTGAACGCCCAGTCGCCCTGGTTTTTTATGTTGGCAGGATACGCCTGCCAATCGTCCACGCTGGTGAAAGATTCCGCCGCGAGGACCGGCCGGCCCAAGACATGTGCGACGGAGGCCGCTTCTTCGACGGAGTACGCCGTGTCAAAGCCTTTATACCAAAACTCGCACTGCGGCATGTCCGCTACGGCACCTAGATCAAAGTCGTTGCCGGGGTGCATGTCATAAGGCTCAATGGAAAGCGACATGCCGTTTTTGTTGGCATACGATTTCAACGCCTCCGCATGATATTCCACAATCAGCTCTCTGCCGGTTTCGCGCAGGTCCCAGAGAAAGCGTTCCGTCTTCTCGCGGCTGCCCACGAACAGCCCGGAATAGCATGGATAGAACGGCTGCGGGTCATAGCCGCGCCGCTTCTGGAATTCCTCCCTGAATT
>CAINDV010000428.1 GCA_903847485.1 uncultured Verrucomicrobiota bacterium | reverse complement strand
GCTCGGCAAGGCGTGACACTGGATCGCCAGAAGATGAGCCGCTGGGTGGAGCAGGTGGCGGTTTTGCTCCAGGCTGTCTTCCGGATGATGGAGCAGCGATTGATCAAAACCCACTATATAGAGCCTGTCCCCACAGCGCAAATTCCGAGGGGGGATTAGCGAAAAGAAATGGACCATGAGGCCTCGATTTCCCTTCCACGCGTCAAATCCCGCTCGTATAATTTGGGTCTGAACATTCCAACTACGCTTCGAACCGCCCCGATTCTCGCTTATCAGCCCGGCTTGCGTCCAGATCTTCCTTGCGTTTACGGGCCGATCGAATTCCGCGAATACAGCGCGGTGCTCGTCGCCATCGATGGGCTGTTGCTGGAAGGCGGCATCGAGGCGGCCTTCGTTGGGTTGGCCGCGCAGGAACACGCCGCCGCTTTGGTCGCAGCGAGCGCAAAGGTCTGCGCGACTTTCGCGCGCACCAGCGCTTTGGCGTTGCGCTGCAATATAGCGCGCGAAATCACCGGCCTGGCATATCGGGAATTCGCCATACGCGTGGCTGATAGCAGCCTGCTGCAATGGTTTTTGCGCATCGGCGAAATAGACCGCGTGAAGGCCCCGAGCAAAAGCACCCTCGAGCGGTTTAATCAATGGGCAAGTGCGCCGGCATTACAAGCGGCGCACCGCCACCTCATCGCCCAAGCGGTGAGTCCCGCCAGCGCCACCGCGGCGCAGCCGCTGCGACTGCTCGTGCCGGTCGATGCAACCGAGATATATTTCGACAGCACCTGTCTGAAAACCAATATACATTTCCCCGTAGACTGGGTCCTGTTGCGCGACGCCGCCCGCACGCTGATGAAAGCCACCAAACTGATACGCAGTGAGGGTCTAAAGCAACGCATGCCGCAAGAACCGCTGCAATTTTTGAGCGCTATAAACAAACTCGCTATGGCGATGAGTGCGGGCAACCGCCGACCCGATGCGAAGAAGCAGCGCAAGCGCACGCTGCGCCAGATGAAGACGCTCGAGCACACCATCGCCCGCCACGCCCGCGCCCACCGCGACCTGCTCGCCGCCCACCAGGCCGAGACCGCGTTGAGCGAGAAACAAGCGCAGGTTATCCTGGATCGTATCGATCAAGTCCTCGCGCAGTTGCCCGCCGCCATCACGCAAGCCCACGAACGCATCATCGGCGAACGCCCGGTGCCCCACGCCGAGAAAATCCTCAGCCTCTACGATGACGACGTGAGCATCCTCAAACGCGGCAAAGCCGGAGCCGACGTCGAATTTGGCAACAAACTCTGGCTCGGCGAAACCCGCGCCGGCCTCATCATCGACTACGCCCTGCTCGCCCACGACCAAGCCGACACCGCCCTCGTGCTCCCCTCCGTGGTCCGGCTCTATACAGAGATGAAACTCCCGCTCCAACAAGTCTGGGGCGACCGCGGCCTCTTCAGCAAGGCCAACGAAAAAGAACTTTCGAGCCTGAAAATTAAAAGCGGCCTCTGCCCCCGCGATCCCGCCGAATTGCAAAAACGGTTGCAGGAAGACGCGACATTCCGCGCCGGACTGCGCCGCCGCGGAGGCACCGAAGCGCGTATAGCGATCTTCAAACAGCATTTTGCCGGCAGCCCCTGTCGCGGCAAAAGTTTCGACGCCCGCGAACGCATCGTCGGCTGGGCAGTCCTCGCGCACAACCTCTGGGTGCTCGCCCGGCTCAAGCTCACGCAAGACCGCGAAGCCGCCCAAGCCGTAGCGGGCTGAGAAAGCGCGCTAGTTCGATTCGGACGGAGTAATCAATGCGCCAAAACCGGCGCAACTAAATCGCTTTGTGAATAACTGTGGGGAAATCCGTCCCGCCGCACGGAAATGCGAGCCAGAACGGATATATTCGGAAAAAGTTGATCCAACCCGCTCAACTCACCGCGTATTTTGCAAAGGAATCAGAAGCCATTTCCCAAAACCCGGTTTTTGGGACAGACTCTAGATAACCAGGATACGCAGCACCTTCTCCCAGTGGGTGCCCTCGCGGCTCACCGACAAACGTGAAGCGAAGAAGTCGTCCAGGTGCAGCGTGCGCCAGAG
>CAINDV010000427.1 GCA_903847485.1 uncultured Verrucomicrobiota bacterium | reverse complement strand
GTCTCTGCGGTTGATTGGATGATCTTTCGTCGGCGTAGTTACGGCTAAGAGCGCCCACTCTTGGGTACGAGAAGGGAGTTAGGATGGAGATAGGCGCGACGCCTGTCCTACGCCGGGCCGCCCGGTGAGGGCACCGGGACTACAGGCTGCGCCGCCGCTGTAGGCCAGGTCCCCTGACCCGGCGGATTTCGGGCTTCGTCATTCTTTCGTTATTCGTCATTCGTCATTCCTTTTTCCTTCGGCCAAAGCAAAACGCCGGAGATAGGACGAATCCTATCCCCGGCGCCAACACATACACCTATACACCTATGAACTTAGAAGTCTTTGAAGTCTCCGGCCATCGGAATGGCTCCGGGCTTGCGGCCACCGGCTGCAGCCAGCGCTCCGGCGGCGGGCTTGGTTGACCGGGCGGGGGCTTCGGTGCCATTGCCGCGCGGCGTGACTTTCGCCGTCCGGGTCGTGGTCGTGAGGTGATGGACCGGGTGGGCCGCCGTGGGCCTCGCCGTATGGGCCACCGTTGCGCCTTGATAACCCTTCTGGCCATCCACCAAGCGCAGTAGTTCGGACACGGCTTCCTTCAATGCCTCGGCTTGCGCAGTCATTTCCTCGGCGGCGCTGGCGCTTTCTTCGGCGCTGGCGGCGTTGGATTGAGTAACTTTGTCCATCTCGGTGACGGCGGTGTTGACTTGGGAAATGCCCTGGCTTTGCTCTTGGGAAGCGGCGGCCACTTCGCCGGCCATCTCATCCACTTGCCGGGCTTTGCCGACGATCTCTTCCAAGCTCTTAGCCACCTTGGCACTAATCTCCGCGCCCTTGGCACTCTTTTGCACGGCGTCTTCGATCTTACCGGCGGTTTCCTTGGCCGCCTGGGCGCAGCGCTGCGCCAGGCTGCGAACTTCGTCGGCGACGACCGCGAAGCCCATGCCGGCCTCTCCGGCGCGGGCGGCTTCGACGGCGGCGTTGAGCGCCAGGATGTTAGTCTGGAAGGCAATCTCGTCAATGGTCTTGATGATCTTGGCGATGTCATCGCTGGAGCGCTTGATGTCATCCATCGCCGCCACCATGGCAGTCATATCTTGCACGCCTAAGTCACCGGCCTGCCGGGCCTGGCTGCCTAACTCCTTCACCTTGCCGGCGGTCTCGGCGTTGCGCTTGGTCATGCTGGACATCTCTTCCAGCGAAGAACTGGTCTCTTCGAGGGACGCGGCTTGCTCGCTGGCACCTTCGGCCAGGGATTGGCTGGCGGCGGAGACTTGTCCGGCGGCGGAGGTAGTCTGCTCGGCACCGGCGGAAAGGCTGTCGGCCAGCACCTTGATCGGCTTGGTGATGGAACGGGTAATGAAGAAGGCCACGAAGCAGCCGCCGATGGCCGCCAGTAAGAGGCCCACGACCATGATGGTGTTGGCGGTGCCCATGGACTTGGCCGCCTGGCCGGACATGTCGGCGGTGTCCGTCATGCCGAGAAGGGTCGTGTTCTTGGCTTCCTCAATCACCTGACCACCCACGGTGCCACGCTGGGTTGCCAGCGATTCCTTGGCCAGCCAGTTAGCCAGTAGCTCGTTCATGGCTTTCTGATAGGCAGCAGCATTGGCCTTGATCGTGTCGAGCTGCTGCTGGTTGACGAGTTGCGTCAGGAGCGGACGGATCTCGGCGGCTTTCTTTTCGATGGTCTCGAAGTTGACCTTGTTAGCCTCGATCACCTTTGGGTCGCGCTCGGCCAGTGCCCGCCAAACGCCGAGCCGGCAGGCGTTCCCGGCGTCAACGATGTCGTTGATCAGGTTGATTTTGATAACCCGTCCCGCCAGCTTCTCAGCCGGGGCGTTGGTGGCGCTTTCCTGCTTGAACGCCACGTTTTGATGGTCCAGCAGGGCATAGCACTCTTTCATGAAGGCTTGGGCGGATGTTTCCAGATCCTTCCGGTTCTGAGTCAGCGCTTCGTCCTTGGCCACGGTCTGATTGACCAGTTGCTCATATTCGATGGCTTTGGTTTCCGCTCGCTCGGCGGCGGTCTTGAGTTTGCCCAAGGTGGTGGATTTGTCCGCCAGAGTCTTGGCTTCGCCGAGATACTTCTTCACGTCCGCCAAGCTGGCCCGGCCCTTGGTGAGAAAGCTCGTGTCCTCAGTGTAGCCGTAGCCGCGGATGTCGTACATGGTCAACAGGGAGGAACGCTCCACGTTATTGGCCACGGCCACCTCCGGGACGGTCTCGTTGACCAGGGTGGTGGTTTGTCCTTTCACTTCGGACATACGCCAGATGGCGAGGCCGCCGAGTAGCAGGGTGATGACGATGAGTGAGCCGAAGCCGACGATGATCCGTTTTCCGATAGTCCATTGATTCATAGTTTTGTAGTGATTAGTGTTTAGTGTTTAGATGACCTAGTGTTTATGTAACTTAGCGTTGAGATGACGAGATTGTAAGGTGAGGAGATTAGTTAGTTAGCGGTGACGGTTTGGTTAAGAGCTTCGGCTTCTTCGCTGCCGAGGACGCGGTCGAGGTCGAGGAGCATCTTGACGACGCCTTTGACTTTGGCCATGCCGAGGAGGTATTCGGTGTCCACCTGGGAGCCGAAGTCGGGGGTCGCCTCGATGTCATTGGCGGTGAGGTTCAAGACTTCTTCGACGCTATCCACGATCAGGCCAGTCTCGCGCCGGGTGTGGATGCCGGTCTGGATTTGGACGACGACGATGCAGGTCTTGTCGGTGGTGGCGGCGTTGGGCAGGCCGAAGCGTAGGCGCAGGTCAATCACCGGAATGATCTTCCCGCGCAAATTGATGACGCCGCGGATAAAGCCGGGCATCTGGGGCACGGAAGTGATGTTAGTAAGGCGGATGATCTCGCGGACTTTGCGGACATCCACCGCGTAGGACTCTTCGCCGAGGGCGAAGGTAAGGTACTTGCCGCCCCGGTTCTGGCCGGCCACCGTGGTGGCAGGTTCTTGAGTTAGCGTGCTCATATAATAGTCTGGCCGATGCTGACGTGCGCGAGACCAAGGCAGAGCCGTCCACCGGTGACGAGAACAGCCCGTCCGGCGAACGGCAGCCAGCGTCGCCGGTGGGCATGCACACGCCCCTGAGCCAGCGAGGGCTTCAGTCTTGCACCCGCTGTATCGGCAGGAAGGCGGGGGACTTTAGGGGAAAATGAAGAATGAAGAATGAGGAAGGAGAAATGACGAAGGACGAAGCGTTGTCGCTGGCGGGGCGGTTTTGTGTTGGGCGAACCGGCTAACCAAGGATGCCGCGGGCATCGGGCTGCGGAGTTCGGGTTTAGTTAAGGCATCTATGCAGAGGGTGGTAGGGCGACGCTCCTGCGGAGCCGTCACCCATGCGGAGCGCCGACATTTTTGTCGGCGTGGTCCTGGCCGGCACG
>CAINDV010000426.1 GCA_903847485.1 uncultured Verrucomicrobiota bacterium | reverse complement strand
TGCTGACGGCTATTTCGTCCTGCCAGCGACCATCTCCGGATACCTGGCGACGCAGAAACCGGCGCAGCGTCCCCCCCACGGATCACGCCTCGTTCAAGCAGACCGAGGGTGAGGTGCGAGCCACGGTCAAGCGGCTCATGGACTGCAAAGGCAAGCGCACGCCATCCGATTTCCACAAGGCGCTTGGGCAGATCATGTGGACCCACTGTGGCATGGCGCGCACCGCTGCCGGCCTCAAGAAGGCGCTCCAGCTCATCCCATCGCTCCGCGAGGAATACTGGAAGAACGTCACCATCCCCGGCTCCGAAGCTGACCTCAACCAATCGCTGGAAAAGGCCACCCGCGTCGGCGACTTCTTCGAGCTGGCTGAGTTGATGTGTCTCGACGCACTGACCCGCGAGGAAAGTTGCGGCGGCCATTTCCGCGAAGAATACCAATACACCAAGGACGACACCGAGGTGCAGCAAGGGATCGTGAATGCCGGCGACGTGAAGCGCCGCGACGACCAGTTCGCCTTCGTCTCCGCCTGGGAATACGCCGGCGAAGGCAAGGCACCGGGGCTGAACAAGGAACCGCTCGTGTATGAGGAAGTCCACATGAGCACTCGAAGCTACAAGTGATTTACGATTTACGAATTACGATTTACGAGTCGCCAGCCCGTGGCTGAGAGCAAAGAAGGCCAGAGATATGACGAAAGACGACATGAAGGCGCGGACCAAGCAATACGCGTTGCGCGTCATCAAGGCCGTTCAGTCTCTGTCGGGCGATCGCGTCGCGGGCACCATTGGCACCCAATTGCTTCGCAGCGGAACCTCCGCGGGTGCCAACTACCGCGCCGCGTGCCGTGCGAAGTCCACGGCGGACTTTGTCAACAAGCTGAAGATCGTCGAGGAAGAATGCGACGAGTCGTTGTTCTGGATGGAACTGCTTGTCGAGGCAGACATTCTGAACCAGAAAAAGCTCGGCGCTCTGATGAAAGAGGGTGACGAAATCCTGGCGATTGTCGTGGCCTCAATCAAGACCACACGCCAGTCTCGCTGAGACGACATGGAAACCTCCACCGGAAATCTCCTTGAGGCTCAGTTCCTCGCACACTTGCGGGCGCTGCGCGGGCAGGTCGTGATCTTGGAATCCGATCTCGCGTGGTTTCTAGGTATCGAGCCGGCGCGAATCCACGAGGCTGTTGAAGGACAGCCGGAGCTGTTTCCTTCTGACTTTGTGTTCCGTTTGACGAAGTCAGAGTTGGATGATTTTGAAAGCCAGTTTCCCTGCCTAACCGCCGATGGACCGTTGTCTTCCCGGCCTCGCCTTGCGTTCACGTTGGCTGGGGTTGGGATGTTGCCAGCAGCTTTTCCGAATGATGCGTTTGCACAGTCGGTCATTCCCATCCTGCGCGCCATCGCAAACTACTGGAAAGGCGATGGCAATCCCACTTCCACGCATCAGCTCGTAAATCGTAAATCGTAAATCGCAAATGAAAGTCTCTCTCAAAGTCTGGCGGCAGAAAAACGCCAATTCCTCCGGCGAGTTCAAAACATACGAATCGCCCGATCTCAACCCCAACGCCTCGTTCCTCGAGATGCTGGACGTCGTCAACGAAGGCCTGATCCTGCGCGGCGAGGAGCCGATCGCCTTTGACCACGACTGCCGCGAAGGCATTTGCGGCACCTGCTCGCTCGTCATCAACGGCAAGCCCCACGGCCCACACAAAGGCGTCGCCACCTGCCAGACTTACATGCGCAGCTTCCAGGAAGGCGAAGTCGTCGTCCTGGAACCCTTCCGAGCCCGCGCCTTTCCGATCATCAAGGATCTCGTCGTGGACCGGAAAGCCTTCGACCGCATCATGTGGACCGGCGGCTTCATCAGCGTCCGCACCGGCAGCGCGCCCGACGCCAACGCCACCTGCGTGCCCAAACCCGCAGCCGACCTGGCGATGGACGCCGCCGCGTGCATCGGCTGTGGCGCCTGCGTAGCCGCCTGCAAGAACGCCAGCGCCATGCTCTTCGTTTCCGCAAAGGTCTCCCACCTGAACCTCCTTCCTCAAGGCGAACCGGAGAAATTCCAGCGCGTCAAGGCGATGGTCGCGCAAATGGACGCCGAAGGATTCGGTGCCTGCACCGTCACCGGTTCCTGCGAAGCCGTCTGCCCAAAAGGAATCAGCCTCGATTTCATCGCCAAGATGAACCGAGATTACGGTATGGCTCTGCTCAAAGGCGATCCCAAGTAACCCGTCGGCACTGGCACCTAAGTCGTAGCCATACAGTAGGACAGGCGTCGCGCTGTCTCTAGCATAGGACCTTAGTAAAAGCCCGCCAATTCCAAGCGTGAACATCCCCAAAGGGTCTCCCTCTTACTGTCTGCTCGTATGCGTGGTTCCAACAGCTTACGTGAGGAAATGAGGGTGACCACTTGCGGTTAGGAGGGAATTGGACTTGGGGAGTCAAAACGCCCCAAACAGACGTTTTACTGAGTTCTGAACCTAACTCGGTCGGCGCTGCAACTGTGACTGGTGACGCCAACCCGGACGCTTATCCCACTTGCCCACGGCCACCCTGCTCTGAGCCGCCGCCGCGCGCCAAAACGCAGGCAGGCTTCCCAAGCCCGGCGGAAGAAAAACCGCCGAAAAAGCTTGTCCCCTAGCCGCTAAGGTATAGAGTTACTGCCTATGAATATGACCCCAAAGCAGTTTTCCCTGAACCACAGGGCGTTAGAACAACTTGCCACCCATAGTTGCGCGCGCCCGGCTTGCACCCTGAAAGCCCTCCACTTGGCCGCCGTCCTCTTCTTATGGTTGGCAGCCTCGGGCTTGGGCCAGACCTTGATCGGCCTTTACCCCGGTTTGACCGTCAACGGCGAGGTCGGTAAGACTTACGTCATCCAATCCACGACTAACCTCGCACAGACGAACAGTTGGCTTACCGTGACAAACCTTACTCTGCTCCAACCGGCACAGTTGTGGGTTGACACCACCACCGACACCACCTCGGGAGCCTATCCGCGGCGGTTCTACCGCGTTAGCGAACCAGATATTCCCGGCGGGCGGGTCTCTTACGCCTTGGACGCGAATGCGGCAGGCGTTATTGAGAAGATCAACAACCTCGCCAGTCTAACGGTGGTCTCCAAGGACACTAACGACCTGCGAGCAGAGTACCGGGCCGGGTTCGTCCAAGGCAAACTCCAGGGGCAAACCATCTGCTCGGCCCGGGACAACTCTTGGGACAACGCCTACCTGACCGACCCCAGCCACTCCTTCCCGCAGCAGCACGGCCCGACAGCCGCAGAGCTGAACCGGGCCGCCACGATCCTGAATGACAACTACACGTTCCTGCTCCAGTATATCCGCAACGTGAGCACCGACCCCGCCGTGACGCATCGGTTGGAGCGGTTACTGTTTCGCCTGCTAGGTATCTACCACGGTGCAACCCTATCCCAACCGGCAGCGTTGGACTTCTCAGGTAACTGGCTGCCCGATGCCACCTACTTACGACCGACGGAGCTGGTCTTGGGCTACGAAACCGCCGCCCTTACCTTCTTGGACGTTTACTACATCAACGCCTTCTGCGATCTCATGGACGTGATCGCCTTTTCTCCGGGAGGAGCCGGCGAAGTCGGCCGGGCGGGTAAGTGCTCCGCCTTTCTCAAGCGCGTGGGCGGCGAGGTGATTCTGACCCATAACTCTTGGCAAGGATTTCTGTCGCAGACTATGGCCATGACCCTGTTTATCAACGGCGATTTTCTGACGGTCAACGCCTCCACGCCAGGCTTGCTCAGCTCCGGCACCGACTTTGGCTATAACAACAAAGGGATCATGTTCAATGAGACCACTCACCGCGTGTCCAATACGGTGCCCAAGATCGAGGCGCTCTGGATCTTCTGGCGGGCCGCCGTGGCGGAACAGTTTTCCGCGTCCCTCGACGACTTCTTCCGGTATATCTCCCTGGATAATTCTGGCACCTACCTGAATGGCTACATGTTAGTTGACAGTAAGACCGGCGAGACCGGGCTGGTAGAGATGTCCTATAAGTGTTTCGTCTATTACCGCTCCAGCGGCGGTCCTTACACCGTCACCACCCAGCCCGGCGGCTTTTCCACCGCCTTTGATACTGAGATGGTCACCCCTGAGTACTTGATGGGGATAAACTTCCCAGCTTCGACGCAAGTGCGCGACGACTTACAATCCACGGACAACCGGCCGGCTCGCCGTCGCCAATTCAAACAGTTATTGCCCGGTGTCACCGATGTAGAGACGGCCAAGGCGGTGATCACCTACACCGACCCGGCCAATCCGCTCTCGCTCTTCGGTCGCTGGGATCTGGGGTATGGTGAGACGCCCTACCCTAAGATGATTCCAGATGGTTCCATTGATGCCAAGGTGGCCACGGCCAGCATAGCCCGTGAGTCGCTGGCGTTGACTGGAATCCTGGACGTGAATTCGCAGGCCAGCGGAATCTGGATGCACTACGGCACTGCGCGGGTCAACGGGGCACCATTCGTATGGAGCCGTTCCTCCTGGAGTTGGCAGCCCCGGCGCGATGTGCCGGACGTGCTGGATGGCACCTTTACCCGGTTGAAGCTGAACCTACGCTAGACCCGAATTCCGCAGCTTGAATCGCGAATGACTAAAGAATCCCGCGCTCCGCATGACGAATCGCCGCCTGCGCCGGTTCGGCTTGCTGCGGAATCTTGCGTCATGGCCAAAGCCGGCGGCGGCGCGTTTGGCGCTTCGAGCCTCGGCAATGTTTTGTCATTCGTCATTTGGATCGCGGAATTCGGGACGAAGGCAATCTTACTCCCGCCCCGGATTACACGGTTGGGCTACGCCGCCCTTTGTATGTCCGTGATCTGTCTGCTTCTTATGGTCGGCGGTTGTGCCGGGCCGCGCCGCGCCGCCGGTCCCCGCCAGGATGCCCCCCGACTAATAGCCGTGATGGCGAGCTATGGCCCGGAACTGGCGGCCAGCGAGGCTCTGCTGTTGGGCACCAACCAACCCGTCAGCGTCACTGAGATCAACGGTGTCACCTTCAAGCAATTCAGATTCGAGGGTCACGATTTGCTGCTCTTCCCCAGCGGCATGAGCATGGTGAACGCGGCGATGACCACCCAGCTCGCGCTTGATCGGTTTCCCATCTCACATGTGCTTTTCACTGGCATAGCTGGCGGCATCAATCCCGCCTGCCGCCTTGGCGATGTCGTGATTCCGGCTAAGTGGTTCCATCACTCGGAGGCCGTCTATGTGAATCCCAAGCCGGAAGGTTCCGGCTATGTCCTGCCCACTTACTTCAAACCGTTCTGTGAGAACTTCGGCTTCATGTTTCCAGACCAAGTAACGGCGGTTCGTGCCGGCATGAAAGAGCCGGCGCGCCAGGAGTATTTCGCGGTGGATCCGGGCTTACTCGCTGCCGCACGTCGCGCCATGAACACGATGCCTCCGCTCACTTATGACGGCCATCGCGCCGAGGTTCGCGTGGGCGGCAACGGCATCACGGGTCCGGTCTTCATGGACAACCGCGAGTATCGCCAGTGGGCCTTTCGCGTCTGGAAAGCCGACTGCCTCGATATGGAGTCCACTGCCATCGCCCAAGTCTGCTGGGCTAACCAGAAACCGTTCCTGATTGTGCGCAGCCTCAGCGACCTTGCCGGCGGGCAGGACGGAGTGAACCCGGTGGACACGACGGAAGGTCCGACCTCCGTCCACGCCGCCATTGTCTTGCGGGAGATTGTGCGGGCGATGAAGTAAGGCGGGCTTTCCTGAACGTGGCAGGGTAAACTTATCCTCGTAACTCCGAGACCTCGGCACCGGGGACAAGCTGTCCCCGTCTCGAAAAGCGAGGCTTGGTGTGGCCCAAAGTTATCAGACACTCCGCTCGTGGTTTGCCTTCCTGCGATTTTGGCCATAGCATCCGCCCATGCCTGTCCATGAATTGCTGCCCATTCTTCAGATGGCTATTGGCCCGGTCATTCTCATCTCGGGAGTAGGACTGTTGCTGCTTTCCATGACCAGCCGGTTTGCCCATGTAGTTGACCGGTCTCGTTCTTTGGCGGACGCGCTGCGCAAAGCTCCCGAACCGCACGGCGGCCAGCTTACAGCGGAACTGGAGATTCTTTTCCGGCGCGCACGGCTGGTGCGCCTAGCCATAACCCTCGGCGTGTTGAGCGTGCTGATGGCTGCGTTACTCATTATCGCGCTATTTCTCACGGCGCTGTGGCATCTGGAAGCGGGCTGGCTCATCGCGCTCCTTTTCATCGGCTGCCTGGCCTTGCTGATCGGAGCGCTGGTAGTTTTCCTTCGGGACATCAATGTTTCGCTGGTGGCCTTGGATTTGGAGATTAACATTCAGGCCAGCGGCGTAGTTTGCCCGTGCAGGAATTCGCCGGACAAGGACGGAAAATAGATGGGCAGTCCCGAGTGGCCCTTAGAGCGTGTTTGAAAAGTCGCCCCAGCGGTAGGGCGAGGCTCCTGCCGAGCCGTTCGGCAAGGTCGCACTGCCGCTGTCGTTGAGGCTCGGCTGGAGCCTCACCCTACCACGCCAGGCGTTTTCATACACGCTCTTAGCCGTATCTATTCAGTAGCAACCACGAAG
>CAINDV010000425.1 GCA_903847485.1 uncultured Verrucomicrobiota bacterium | reverse complement strand
GGTGCCGGCCCGGATGTCGTCGGCATTTCCATCAACGACCTCCGCAAGAATCTCCGCGACCTCAACGAGCACATGGACCGCGAGTGCCGCTCTTCCGCCGCCCGTTACGGCATGGTGCTGGACGCTTCGCTCATCACCGGCATAGACCCGCCGCCAGAGGTTGAGTCGGCGCTGGCCGCCATCAACACCGCGCACAACCAAGTCTCGTCCGACATCAGCCTGGCGCAGGCGGGCGCGGACCAGAAGATCGTCCAGTCCCGGCGCGCGGTGGAGATCGAGACGCTCCGGGCGCAGGCCGAAGTGGAACCGCTGGAGCGCATGTCCCAGCAACTCACCGACCTCCAACAAGCCGGCGGCGCGGCGGCGTTGGAAGCCTACACGCGGAACGTCCGCCTGCAGTTGTTCGAGCAATCGCAGCAAGCCTTCCTGGAGGTGGCCCGATGAATCCGCTTATGAATGGTCTGATTGCCGCCGCCGCCACGTTTGTCGGCTGCTTCGCTCTTGCCCCGGCGCTGCTCCAACTGCTGGAGACGGCGGGCTTTTACACGATCGTTTCCGAGCGGCGCTGCCGGGTCTATGTCCTCTTCGGCAAGGTGCTCGCCGTGCTGGACGAACCCGGCCTGCACATCCTGCCGACGAAGCTCGGTTGGCGGGCGTTCATCGTGAACTGGCTCGGCAAATGCCACGTCCTCGACATGCGGCTGGATCAGGAATACCTCCGCAGCCAGGCGGTGAATTCCGAGGAAGGCGCGCCGATGGGCATCGGCATTTGGTATGAGATGTTCATCAGCGACCCGGTGGCCTACCTCTTCAAGAACACCGATCCGCGTGGCTCGCTCGGTGCCAACGTCAGCAACTCCACCGTCCGTTGCCTGAGCAACCAACCGCTGGGAGAAATGCTCGTCAACCGCCACAGCATGAGCAACACCGTCCGCGCCGAAGTCTCGCCCAAGTCGCACGAGTGGGGCTACAAACTCGGCTCGGTGTACATCCGCAAGGTCCACTTCCGCGACACCGGCATGATCAAGCAGATCGAGAGCAAGGTGGTCAACCGCCTCCGCCAAGTCACCTCCGCGATCAAGCAGGACGGCGCGAACCGCGTGAGCATCATCACCAGCACCGCCGAGCGGCAGGCGGCGATTGAATTCGCCAAAGCCGTCGCCATCCGACCGCAGATCGTCGGCGCGGCCCTGCGCAAGATCGCGGCCGACCCGGCGGTGATGTCCTCCCTCTTCGAGGTGCTGGAAACCCAGAAACTCATCGAAGGCAAGACGCGCATCACGCTCCTGCCCAAAGGCGCCGCGCTCCTCGGCGAACTCCTGGCCGCGGGCGGCGATGCTCCGCCGGTCATCAAGAAGTAAGCGCTGCCCGGCTCACGGACTAAGCCAAATACTGGTGCTGAACATGCAACTTCGTCGCTTAATCTTGGCGCCGTTGCTCGGCGCGCTGGTGGTGTCGTTGACCGGCTGCGTCTGGCTCCGGCTGCTGGCTTTCAAGAACCAGCTCGCCGACTTCGACCGCTACGTCAAAGTCGAGGATGGCCAGGGCTTGACGCTCCAGTTCGTCAAGCCAGTCCTCTACACGAAAGACCTGCTGTTTCTGATGCAACTGGAGCCTACCAGTCGCGCCACCAACGGCGGCGCGCAGACGTGGTTCTGGACCTTTGTGAAGGAAGACGCGCAGTCAAACGCAGTGCCGGACAACCTAAACCTCACGTTTTCGACTTCGTTTGACGGGAACAAGCTCACCGCCTTTACCTTCAGCGAACGGTTGGTCACGACCATCCCCAAACCGTTCCTGCTGGCTCTTATCCAAGCGTTTGGTCGCGCCGAGGTGGACCGGAAAAACCGATCGGTCAATTTCACTTTGACCAAGAGCTTTCTGGAAAAAGACAAGTGGCGCGAGCTGAGCCGGGGCGCGGTGACACGGATGCTCGGCACGCCCTGTTCCGCAAGCGTGACAAACAACGTTAGCACTTCCTTCTACCGTTATCGGATTGACTCGCCTGGCCTGGGAACCAACGAGTCGCTGCGCGTCAGCGCCAAGTTCAGTTTCAGCGACGCAACGGAAGCGCTGACACGATTCGAAGGAGCCTACGCCGACTTCCGCTATTCCTTCAATTTCCAAGAGTGAGGGAGCGGCATTTGTCCCTCACGATGCCGGCCGTAGCGCAGACTGTCCAGTCTGCCGCTTCGCCGACTCTGAGTCAGCGGCTCGCGAATGTTATACCATCCCCGTAAATAAGCTCAAAACTCCTGAGCCGTGATCATGAATTCCACTCGGCACGGAAACGAGCTGATTCCAAGCGTGCCGGGTTAGGGGACCCGGCCTACAGCAATGGCGCGGTTCTGTAGGCCCGGTGCCCTCAACGGGCGGCCCACGCCGATTCCTTGGGTCAGGAGTTCTAAAGCTTGGGAATCGCTGAAAGCCAAGCCTCCTTACGTCGGCTCCCACAGGGTATTGAAAGAACCTCTGGTTAGTTGTTATGGCCGCGTCCCTTACTGGAGAAGGTCCGCCAGTTGGAGGATAGTCAGGCGCTCAATAGCCGCAACATCGTATCCGTGTCGCTAACCCGTGTGGTCGTGCTGGAGGGGATCGGATAGACTGGCCGGGTATGTCAGGCTGTTGGCGCCGCTGGCCACGCGGTCGGGGTCAACTCGGCGACGCGATTGCTGGGCCAGGCGCTCAGCTTGGGCAGCACGGCCTGCAGGTAGCGCCGCAGGTTGCTGTCCAGGCGGCGGCAGGTTGCCACGATCGCGGCGATGGCCGCCACTTTCGGCCCGGCGGCGGCGCTGCCGATAGGCCGCCAGTTCTTGCGTCCCAGCGCCAACGGGCGAAGCGCCCCTGCGCACCAGTGGTTGTCCCCCCTCCACCCGGCCGTCGCGCAGAAAGACTTCCAGGCGGCTCCATTGGCCCAGGGTGTAATCGCACGCTTTGGCCAGCGCGCCGCCGTGGGCCAGCGTTGGTCGCAGGCTTACCAGGTGTTCCTTGAGTGCGGCCAGCAGGGGCGCGCTTTGCTGTTGGTGCAACGCCAGGCGTTGGGCCGCGAACAGCGCAGGAATTCTTTCGGTCCCGCTCGGCTGCGGCTCATCTGAAGATCAAACACCACCACCCCTCCCGGCGCGCTGTATTCCCAAATGTAGGCTAGGTGGTTGCGCCCGGTCTTTTTACCCGTCTAACAGGGCACCGGCGTTTCGTCGGCTGGCAAGTAGCGGCCGGCCAGCAGTGGGCGCTTTTCCGCGCCGACCACAGGCACCAGCAGCGCGCCCACTGCCAGCAGCGCCGCGTTGACGGTGCGCCGGCTCACGTGCAGGTGCCAGTCGGTGGCCCAGGCGGCGCACTGCCGATAGACCGGCACGTGTTGCTGGAATTTCTGGACCACCACTTCGATCACTAACTCGTTGGCGAGCTTGCTCTGGGGCACGATTTGTGCCGGGGCCGGCGCGGTGACGACGCCTTGTTCGGGCAGGCAAGGCGAGCTGCGTTTCTCGCGCTGGATCACCCGCACGCGGAATTTCGCCGGCTCGCAGACCAGTTCTTCGCGCGTGTCGTAACCGATCACCGGTCGCGGGGCGCCGCAGCGGGCGCACTAACAGTCCTGTGGGGCGCAGGGCAGGATGACTTCGCGCCGCTCCAAGTGGGCGGGCAGCGGGGCGCGGCCTGGATGGCGGGCGCGGGGCGTCTTGGCCGGGGGCAACTGGGCTTCGGTCTGGACTTCGCCGGCGCTCACGCTGACTTCGGTAAGCAACAAAGCCATCTGGGCGCGGGAAAGTCGTTACTGTTTGGGCCCGAAGAGGCGCCAGTTCAGCAGATGAGCAGGGGCAATTCGGACGCCGGGATCTGTGAGGCGCCGGGCGCGGTCGGCGGCGGCCAGGCGAAGCCGCCACGGCCCAACCGTTTGGCGCAGCCCCACACTCCGGGGCCATCGCCATAGAGCAACTTGAGCCGGTTTTTCCGGCGATTGACGAGGAGAAAGAGATGGCCGCTGAGCGAACCCTGTCCATGAAATGCCTATAAGTATTGCGCCATAAGGGGGCGTAGGAGGGCGAGGGCTGGCCCGTAGCAGCTCGCTCGCACGAGATGGTACCGTAATCCAACGGAGGAACTGCAGACTAAGCTCCGTGGGCCGGTAGAAGGCCTGATAGAGGGCTTTAGGGAAGGCGCGTCCGGAGGCTTTAGCTTTGGCTTCGCGCCGGTCTAGGTCCTTGTGATAGGCGGTAATGACTTTGGTGTCTGCGATCGCCGCTTCGGTTTTGCGGGTGGCGTGGAATAGCTGAAGTAAGTTATGCGCCAGGCATAGGATGATGGCTGGGATGGTTTTAAGGTTCATCCGAGAAGTTTGTTCCTGGCCTGATCAGGCACCGGGCGGCAGGCCGGGTGACTGGCCCGGGCCGGAGCGGCGCGTGGGCAGCAGGAGCGCACGGCCACGCCTGCCAGCACTTAGCGGAAAGCCGCTCCAGGCCGGGCCGGGCCCGGGCCTGGGCACGCACGACCACCTGCGGGGGCTAGTTCTTCCCTGTGCTTCAGGGACTCCCTCTCTTAAGGGGTGGGCTGGGCGCGGAGTGGCGGCCAGGAACAAACTTCTCGGATGAACCCATTTTCCAGTTGTTGATCGGGTAGTCCCACCAGTTGAGCAACCCCGTCCAATGGGTCAGTAGCGTCTTGGCCATCTGCGCCAATTGTTTGATGCCCGTGGCCAGCGCGCGGTCGC
>CAINDV010000424.1 GCA_903847485.1 uncultured Verrucomicrobiota bacterium | reverse complement strand
TGCGCCGCCCCGACGGCCGTGATCTCGACTACTACCTGCACGTCAATCCGTCTAACAATGAAAAGGGCATGTTGCTGGTGTTCAACCCGCTCAACGAGGTGGTGCGGCGCGAGGTTGTGGTGCCACTCTACTACACCGGCTTGACCGCCAGCGCGCGGATTCGCGAACAGGAAGGCCAGCCCAAAACCTATCAACTCGACCGAGAGTGTAACGTGCGCATGCCGCTGACTATTCCGGCCAATGGCTATAGCTGGTTCATCATTGAGTGAGAATATCTTTGGACAATGCAATCGATCAAGCATACCGACAGTAACGCCCAAGAACCCAACATTCCCGCCACCACCATGATCGCCATCACGCCAAAAACCGTGCTTCACCCGGCGCGTTGCCACCGCAGCCTCGTGGTCGGGGCTTTCTTGATTCTGGCACCGCTCGCCGCGCTGAGCGCCGCGCCACCCGTGGCCGGTCCGCCTGCCAAACCCGCAGCTTTGGCTTGGCCGGAGGCGAACCGGCCCGAGACCAAGCCGTGGACCTGGTGGTGGTGGCACGGCAGCGCCGTGACCAAGGCTGACATCACCGCCAACCTGGAAGCCTTGCAACGCAGCGGCATCGGGGGCGTCAACATCGTCTGCCTGCTCGACGTGCGTGATGAGCAGGCGGTCAAACTCCGGTATCTGTCCAAGGAGTGGGTCGAAGCGGTCGCCCATGCCGTTCACGAGGCTCACCGCCTGGGCATGGACGCGGACATGTCGCCGGTGCCCGGTTGGGCTTTCGGCGGGCCCTGGGTCACGCGCGACGATGCCTGTTCGGAGGTGGAAGTTACACGCCTGCCCTTGGAGGAATGCCAGAAGAAAGGCATGCGCATCGCAGGCTTCGCCAAAGGTACGCCCGGCACGCCGGAGCGTCGTGATCTTTCCGCCGTTATGGCTCAGTCGGCGGACGGGATTATGGTCGATGTGACCGCCCAGGTGGACGAAGAGGGGATTCTGCGTTGGACGCCGCTGCCCGGGACGTGGACGCTCTATACGGCCATGGCCCGCGTCGGCAGTTCTCGTGTGCGCATGCCGACCTACGACGGTGACGGCTGGGTGGTTGATCATCTTTCGGCCAAGTCGGTCAAACGCTATTTTGAATCCTTTGACAAGGCGTTTGCGCTGGTGGATCGCCGTGATCTGCCGCGGGCCTTCAACAATGATTCCTGGGAGATCCACTTGAACTGGACCCCGGGTTTCCTGGATGAATTCGCCAAGCGCCGGGGCTACGATCTCCGCCAGCAACTGCCCGCCTTCGCGGGCCAGGGTTCGCCCGACCTGGTGTCCCGTGTCGCATGCGACTACCGGCAGACCGTCTCCGACCTGATGCTCGACGCATTCACCGAGACATTCCGCCAGTGGGCGTACAGCCATGGCAGGCGGATTATCGGCGAGGTCATCTTTGAGCCCGGCAACGAACTCGATATCAACGCCCTCTACGACATTCCGCAAGTCGATATGGGTGGGCCGCCGAGTTGGCACTTTCCCAACGGCGACTACTCCACGTATCACCTGTTCCGCCGCGGCAAGACCGCGGCTTCGCCCGCGCACATCCTCGGTAAGCCGCTAATCGCCTCCGAGACCCTGACCGTAATGGGCTCCATCCTGGACACGCCGCTCGAAGTGGCCAAGGAGAAGATCGACTTCGATCTGGTCTCCGGGATCAACCACACCATGTTGCATGGCGTCGCCTATTCTCCGGCCAGCGCCCGTTGGCCGGGTTGGTTGTTCTATGCCGGTACCCATCTAGGGCCGTTCAATCCGATGTGGCGACAGGGAAAGGCGTTCTGCGATTATGTCGCGCGCTGCCAGTCGTTCCTGCAGGCTGGGCGACCCGATGCCGATGCGCTGATCTATTTTCCCATATTCGACCTTTGGTCACAACGGCAGCCGGGCAGTGTGTCGCCCCCCGGTACAATTCCTCCCACTGACACGGAGGACTATCCCGGACCGGCGGCGGCCGCCCAGCTTTGGCGCGCGGGCCATGATTTCGATTTCACCAGCGATAGGTTGTTGGAATCGTTAAGGGTGCGCGATGGCCGTCTGGTGGCGCCAGGAACCTCCTACCGGGCGCTGGTGGTGAGTGACTGCCGCTTGATGCCAGCGGAAACCTTGGAGCGGGTCGTCAAACTGGCTGGCGACGGCGCCACGGTGGTCCTGCATGGGCAGTTTCCCACAGATGTCCCTGGCCTCGGTCAACTCGATCAGCGTCGCGCCCGCTTCCGGGGTGCCTTGGCGAGGATCGAGTTGGCAAAGAATGCCGCCGATGCCTCGGGCACGGCGCGCATTGACAAGGGACGGATTGTCTTTAGCAACAACCTCATTGCCGCCATGGCCCAGTCCGGCATCTGCCGCGAAGCCATGACCGATTCCGGGTTGCGCTATATCCGCCGCCAGGACGACCAGGGAACCACCTATTTCATTGCCAATCCGGCCAAGAACCATCGGGTCGATGGTTGGGTGCCGGTGGCCTCTAACGGAGGGGCCGCAGCCATTTTAGATCCCATGACCGGCACGTTCGGCGTGGCGGAATTCCGGAAAAACGGCGAGGCTGGCGGTTCAGTGCGTCTGCAACTCGAGCCGCGCGAATCCCGCATCGTCAGGGTTCTTGATTCTATCCCGACTGGTTCGGCATGGCCGTATCTTGCTCCGGCCGGAGCCCCGATCCCCTTGGCCGGCCGATGGGACGTGCGGTTTCTTGAAGGTGGCGAAACCATCCCGCATGCCGAAGCCATCGAACGGCTGGCTTCATGGACCGAGTGGAAATCCGATCAGACGGCAGCCTTGCGGGCATTCTCCGGGGTGAGCTGCTACACCTTGCGGTTTCCGACGCCCCAAACCACCGCCGATGCTTGGGCCATCGATCTCGGCGAAGTGTGCCACACCGCCCGGGTGCGGCTCAACGGCCGGCCGCTCGGCGATCTCTTCAGCCGGCCTATGCGCGTGCTGACGACGAATCTCGCCAAAGATGGCCATAATCTACTGGAGATTGAGGTCGCCAATGCTCCCATCAACCGGGCTGCCGACCTCGACATCCGCGGCGTTCCGTGGCAGAAGATCATGGGCGAAGACGCCAAATCGTTCGCGATCGGCGATTTCCTTTTCCCCTGGCCAAAGAAGGACTCCACATGGATTCCGCGCCCGTCGGGCTTGCTTGGGCCGGTCCAATTGATCCCTATGACAGAAGAGTAAATCAAACAAATAACACCATGCCCGCCACCCCCCGAACAACCGCGCCCAAGCCGGCGCGTTCCTGCCGAAACCTCGTCGCCGGAGCATCCCTGATGCTGGTCTCCGGGTTCGCCGCCCTGGCCCAGGACACTCCGTCAGCGATGGACCTGGCGGCGCAATTCGCCGCCCCGCCAATGACCGCAAGGCCTTACGTCTTTTGGCATTGGATGGGTGCTGACTTTTCCAAAGCGGGCATTACCAAAGACCTCGAAGCCATGAAAGAGGCAGGACTGGGTGGGGCCCAAATCTTCAATCTGGGGTCCGAAATTGGGAATGGCCCCTGGCCAGCACAAACCTATCGGGGACCGGCTTATTGGGATGCGATGCGACATACCCTCGCGGAGGCAAAGCGACTGGGAATGACGATTGGCCTGCTAGGCACGCCCGGCTATTCCACCACTGGCGGTCCGTGGATCACTTTGGAGCGCGGAATGAAACAGGTGGTCTGGAGCATCACCGAGGTTGACGGGGGACGGGAATTGTCCATCACCTTGCCCCCTGTGGCGGGGGGGGCCTTGGGGCGCGACATCGCGGTGCTGGCCGTGCCTCGCAAGGACAAACTGGGCGTGCGCGATGTGCGCGATGTGTCCCGCCAGATGGATGGCGCGGGGAAGCTGACCTGGAACGTGCCGGAGGGGAAATGGAGGCTTTTTCGTTTTGGATATGCTCCGACCGGGAGGGCTCCGCATCCCATTCCCGAGGACTTGGTCGGCCATACGTTCGAAGTGGACAAATTGAATGCGGCGGAGAACCGATACAATTGGGCGAGTGTGTTGCGCCCACTCCAGGAGAACTTGGGGGCGTATGTCGGGACCACCTTGAAGGCGGTCGCCATCGACAGCTACGAAACGGGAGATCAGAACTGGACGGCCGGCTTCCGGGAGGAGTTCATGAAGCGCAAGGGATACGACCCAGTGCCCTGGCTGGCGACCCTGGGCCAGCCATTGGTCCATACCTGGTTTTTCGATTCGGCCCGGCACATCAACATGTATCAACTAGTTGGCCCCACCACTTACGCCACCGAACTGCCCAACCCGACAATGACGGTGCTGGGCAGCCTCGATGAAACACGGCGGTTTGAGTGGGATTACCGCGATGTGATCAGTGGCCTGTTCTTTGATAACGGCTGGAAGATCGCCAAACAGATGGCCAACGAAGCGGGCCTGGAGTTCTGGCACGAATGTTATCGAGGCCCCTTCGACCGCAACCAAGGGATGACGTCGCCGGATGTGCCGATGTGCGAGTTTTGGACCGAGAAGGGGAACGTGAATGCTCCGTCCATCTTCACGGCGGATACCGGGGCGGCCCAGGCGGCGGGCAGGACCATCGTGGCGGCCGAAGCCCTGACGGGCAGCCCGAACGGCAGCATGTGGACAGAAGACCCGGCCTTCCTGAAGAAGTTTGGGGACGAGGCGTTCGCGCAGGGGATCAACCGATTCATGCTGCACCACTGGACCCATCAACCTTTTGAAGACAAATACCAACCGGGCCGGGCCATGGGCGCGTGGGGCACGCACTTTGGGCGTCACCAGACGTGGTTCGAACCAGGCAAAGCCTACTTCGCCTACCTTGGCCGCTGCCAGACCCTGCTGCAACAAGGCGAGCGGGTGGTCGATTTCCTGTCCCTGGATCGACAGGAGGAAGACTCGGATGTCATCGCCAAGGACGTGTTCCTGCAAAGCGAAATTAAAGTGCAAGGCGGGAAGATCGTATTGCCGTCCGGCAGGAGTTACGCCTTCATGGTGCTCCCACGCGATGGAGAAATGCTGCCAGAGGTGGCTCAAAAGCTGAAAACACTGGTGGGCGCCGGCGCCACCATCGTCTCGACGCGACCGCGGAAGTCGCCCAGCCTCAAGGATTATCCGCAGTGTGAGGATACCCTGCGGAGACTGGGAGACGAAGTGTGGGGAACCGGCACGGAGAACAGGTACAAGAGAGGCTACGTGTTTTCCCGGATAGAGGATGCCAAGGCCAAGCTGAACCTTAAACCGGACTACACCATCGAGAAGGCCAGCGGCGACGCGGCGAAAGTCATGATCCTACATCGGCGGAAAGCCAAGGTGGATATTTACTACGTCGCCAACCAGTCGGACCAGGCACAGGCCATATCCCTTTCGTTCAGGATGTCTGGGTGGCAGCCCGAGTTATGGCAGGCGGAAGACGGGACAATAACCTATGCCCCGGTATGGCGCGGGAACGAGAGCCGCACGGTTGTAGATATCCAGTTGAAGCCAATCCAGACGATCTTCGTGGTGTTCCGAAGGGAGGCCTCGAAAGCGGAACATCTCTCCGAGGTTAACGCAAACGAGACCAAGGCCACCGTCGCCATGAAGCCGTCGGGCGTTCCTGTGTTGCGTTCCGCAACGACCGTTACAGCCGAGGTCGTTTACTCGACGGGCCGGAAGCGCACGGTGGAGCTCAGCCCGGAGCCCGCGGTGGAACTGACGGGAGAATGGTCGGTGACCTTCGCGCCGAAACTGGGCGAGCCGTTCGGCAAGGTGTTCCCGGCGTTGCTGGACTTCAGCAAGTCCGACAGCAAAGAGGTGAAGTACTTCTCCGGGTCGGCAACCTATCGAAAGAAGATCGCCTTAGCCGCCAGCTCCTTGCCGCATCGACGGACGGTGTTGGACTTGGGGGTGATGAATGATATCGCCCAGGTGCGGGTGAATGGCAAAGAGGCGGGGGTTCTCTGGTACCCGCCCTATACGGCGGACATCACCGAGTTGTTGGTTACTGGTGATAACGATCTGGAAATCGTGGTCACGGACAACTGGGCGAACCAGTTGATCGGCGATGAGCAGGAACCCAGGGACTTCGCGGTTGGAAACAACGTGGACTGGGGATCTGGGAGTTTTGGCTGCCCGTTGCAGAGTTATCCGGATTGGTTCGTCAAGAACCTGCCGCGGCCATCCCAAGGGCGCAAGACCTTCACGACCTGGTATTACTTCACCAAGGACAGTCCGCTAAAACCGGCAGGTCTGGTCGGGCCGGTGCGTCTGGTCATGGAAGCGGAGGTGGAATTGTTAAACCCGACAGACAGGCCCGGAGATAAGACAGAAAGTCAACAGTTATGAAAATATCCGCAGTACTGCTATCAGTCTCGATATTGCTCAGCGCCTTTGCGGCAGAAGACGACGGAGCAAAGCATCTTGACGTTGGTTCCTCTCTAGTCTTCGCCAAGCCCGGCGATGCCGGACGGTCCTATGTGCGGACTTCCCGCGGGGATTTCGCCAAGGAGAGTTTCCAGGCGGAGGTGACCGCCACGCTCAAGGGCGGGGGCGGTCCGGGGTGCGCCTTCTTCGGCGTCGGTCGCGGCCAGGCCAACGCGGGGGCCTTTGAGGAGCCATCCACGGCACCATCGGTGTTTGTCCGTCTCGCGCCCAGTGATTTTGCCGCCGGAGTGATCACGGTTTCTGTCAACGGTCGCGAATCCAGGGGCGGCTTGGCACCGGTGGGCGACGGCACGCACCGCCTCCGCCTCACGTGGGATGCTGCGAGCAAGCGCGCCCTGTTCGAGATCGACGCCAACTGGAATGGGCAATCATTCCAGGCGGGTTCATCAACCACGGTGAGTGGGGCAGCGGTGGATTTCGGCAACGAGTCGCGTTTGTTCGTCGGGGGTGCCAACGGCGTGCAGTTCACCCAGTTCACCACCAAGCCGTTGACGGCGGCCGAGGTCAAGGCGGCCGGTTTCGGTGAGAATTTCGCCAGCGACCCCACGGCCGGCACGTGGCTGGCGCGGACCAAGGGCGCACGATTCATCCAGTCGCTGCGGGCCGGAGAGAAGGTGACCCTCGTCACCATGGGCACCAGTCTGACGGGCGGCACCTGGCGCTGGCCGGACGTGATGATGAACGACTGGCTCAACCTGGAATGGCCCGGCCAGGTTACGTTGTTCAACGAGGGCGTGGGCGCGTCCGCCTCGAGCATGGGATTCAACGGCGACATGACAACCTCGGGCCTGGGCAAGCTCGGCGCGGTCATCGCACACAAGCCCGATGTGGTTTTCATCGAATTCGCGGTGAACGATGCCTTCCTTCCATACAAGATCTCCCTCGACGATTCGAAGCGGAATCTCAACGAGATGATCGACCGGCTTTGGGCTGCCAATCCGGCCACAGAGATCATCCTTCAGACCATGAATTCGTGCATGGATCAGCCTCAGCCGGGCGGAGGTCGGCACGCCTCGGATCGGCCTGAGGTTGCCGCCTACTTCCAGGGCTACCGCGAGGTGGCGCAAGCGCGTGGCCTGCTATTGGTGGATCACTACCCCAACTGGCTGAAACTCATGACAGACGAGCTAGCCCTTTTCGACCGGCTGGTTCCCGATCGCATCCATCCCCAGGTGGAGGGTTATCGGCAGATCGTCCTGCCGGAGTTGAAGGCGACGCTCTGTCCATCCCGTGTCGTGAACGCTGCGAAGTCCGGAGTCGGAGCTCTCCTGGAGCCGCTGGGCGGGGAACTGCGGCTGCTGGCCTGTTATTACGATGGCTCGAAACTGGCCGCCTCCCGGCCTTTTGTTGCCGGGGAAATCCGAACTCTGGATGCCCGGTGGACGAGCGATGTCCGCGCCACGCCGGTCGCAGGTGAACCGGATGCGCTCGACCTAACCATTACCTTCAAAGTGACCGAAGGCATGGCTAAGTCGGCGGGCGTCGCGGTGGCGTTTGATTTCGCGGATTGGAGCACTAATAACTATGTGCTCATCCCGGCGTCGGTCTATAACGGCAATCGCAACCGCATCGAGTACCGAGGTTACTGCACCGGCTTCAACGAAGAAGACTTTTACAATAAGGACCTGCCGGTCACTCACGGTGACGTGCCGCGTCTGGAACTCGAACCAGGCAAACTATCAAAGATCGAAGTCAATGCATCCAATGCGACCACTCCCGCCATGTGCTTCTTCAACCGTCAGACCCAACGCGCGTTCATCGTGCTGGCAGAGCAGGGGATCCGCGAAGGTGGCCAGATTCTGGATAACGGCCTGATGATTGAAGAGAGTAAGGACCGCTCGCACGCCACGTTGGTGGTCAGCGCGCCCGGTGTCCGCGAGCGGAAGCCGGAGTTCATCGGGTTCAGCGCCAGCCCCGACCGCGGGATCAACTGGGAGACGGGCCAGGAAGTCACCTTGCGGCTGCGGGTGTATTCGTTTGCCACACCCGACATCGCGGGACTGTTGGACAAGTTCATGACGGTGCGCAAAGCCCTTACCGGCCCGAACCACCCGCGCAACCTTCTCCCATTCAGCGAAGTTACCAGGCTGATGACGGCGCGGATTGACAGTCGCTGGCACGAAAATGCCGCCGGCCAATACTACGGCGATTCCAACTGCGATATCATCACCCTGGGCTGGGTCGGCGGCCTGATGAACACCTACCCGATGTTCGTGCTGGGCGACGCGCGGCACCGCGGGCGCGCGCTTAAGACCCTCGACTTTGTCCTGCCGGCGGCCCTGGGCAAGTCGGGATACTTCCTGGCCTCCGTGTATGCCGATGGCAAGGCCAGTGGCCGGGATTGGTATCCGAAGCAGCCGATCGTGCTCACCCGCCAGAACGCCGACGTGCTGTATTGGATGACCAAGCAATTCCACCTGCTCAAGTCACAGGGCCAGGCCGGTGCCCTCAAGCCGGAGTGGGAGCAAGCCGTCCAGCGGCTGGCCCAGGCATTTGTGAACACCTGGAAGCGCCAAGGTCAATTTGGCAACTATGTGAACCACGAGACCGGCGACATCGCTATCTACCATTCCACCAGTGGCGCCACGGCCATCGGCGGCCTTGCCTTGGCGGCGGAATGGTTTAACCACCCTGAATTCATGAGCGTGGCCAAGGAAGCCGCCGACTATTACTACCAGCGTGACTTCGTCCAGAAAGGCTTCACCTACGGGGCCTGCTCCGACATCATGCAGAATGCCGACTCCGAGACGGCCGCCGGCTTCATGACCGCCCTCATGACCCTGTATGAAACCACCGGCGAGCGGCGCTGGCTGGAGATGAGCCGCAACCTCGCGAACCTGGCGGCCACCTGGACCGTCTCCCACGACTATGAATTGCCGGCCAACACCGAGTTAGCCCAACTGGGCGCGAAGCTGGCCGGCGTGTATTGGGCCAGCACCCAGAACAAGCACGGCGCGCCGGGGATTTGCACCTCTTCGGGCGACGCACTGTTCAAGATCTACCGGGCCACCGGCGACCGCCGGTATGCCGAACTGCTGCGCGACATTGTCCACGCCCACGCCGAAGGCATAAAACCCAATGGCGAGATCACCGAGCGTCTGACTTACTGCGACGCCGACAGTCGTGGCTCGCGCGGCGGCGGCTCCACCGGCTGGAATGAGCTGAATGGCATCTTAATGGCCATGGAGTTGCCGGGTATCTATGTGCGCACCGACAAGGACGAGATGTTCGCCTTCGACCACGTCGAAGCCCAGGTGCTCAAGCGGGATGAAAAGGGAGTGACACTCACGATCACCAATCCCACTAAGTTTGAAGCCCAGGTGACGATCTTCACCGAAGGCGGGCCGCAAGCACAACGGCCTCTCGGCACCACCGGCTTTCTCACGTGGCCGAAGGTCGAAATCAAATCCGGTGCGGCCACCCAAGTTACCCTCAACTAAGTAATTCACGACCATGAAAACACTCATAGCATTACTGGCCCTCGCCATACCGTTCGCCGCCTCCGCCACCGTCCTGGAAGTGGCGCACTACAGCCTCAAGGGTGCCGGCGGCATCCGCGACACCGCCGCGCCGGAGGTTTGGAAGAGCCTCGCGCCGGGCGGGCCGGATCTCGCGCGTCAAGGCTCGCCCAAAGTCATGTCCAATGGCCCGGAGTGTCGGCGGCAGGATTATGACTCCAGCATCAAGATTGAAGCACCCGATCAGTGTTACAGCGTCGGGAAAAACTTGGTTGAGGGCGACAACTTCGTGGTCGAAGCCTGGACCTATGCGCTTAAGGGGAACGACGGAGGCTTGCATACAGTGGTCGCCAATGGCCACGGCGGCACCGGCTTTATCCTGGGCCAGTCAGGCGACGACTGGGTCGTCCTAGTCGGCGGCGTCGGTTTCACTACGCTGACGAAAGTGCAGCCGGAAACCTGGACGCATCTGGCCATCGTGAAGTCGGGCGGCTTGGTTAGTGGTTGGGTAAACGGCCAGAAGGTGTGCGGACTACCCGACTTGGGCGGTGGGGTACAAAATTTCTCCATCGGCGCTACTGCCCCCGGCAAAGAGTCTTTCAAGGGTTGGGTCGCCGAGGTTCGCTACTCTACCTTCCTACCGGGTAGGTTTGACCCGGCAGGGGATTTTCTGTTGGATAACCAGAAGCTAAAGGCCAGCCAGGCGGCGGAAATGGCGGCGAGGGCTAATTTGGTGGCCTCGCTACTGGCAACCCCCGGCGTGCTCAGGGTGTCAAAGTTCGACGAACAACCCACCACTGTGGATTGGTTGATTACTCCGCCAACAACACCGGCCACAGTGCAAGTGTTACCCGGAGAGAACCATCAGAGCGCGCAGATCATGTTGGGCAACGGACTTATCAGCCGCACCTTCCTAGTTACCGACGGCAACCTGGGTTGCCTCAGCCTGCGGCGCTCTGACAAGGACTTGGAATTCATCCGTGCCATCAAGCCCGAGGTGCGGGTGCGTCTCAACGGCGGCGGCTGGACCGAGATTGGTGGGTTGACCGGCGCGCCCGACAATGCCTTCATCACGCCCACCTGGCTGGAGTCGCTGCAATCCAAGCCTGACGCTTTCCGGCTTACTGGCATGTCCGTCGGCGGAACTGTCAGGCCCTACGAATGGCAGCCTAAGTGTAACGCGCCAGTTAATCCCTGGCCGGCGGCGGGTCGCCGAATCACGTTCCACTTCGCGCCGCCCGCCGGGGCCACCGCGCCACTCAAGGATTTGACCGTGGATGTTCACTACGAAATCTACGAGGGACTGCCAGTTATTATGAAGACCTTTACCCTGCACAACCGGGCGGCCCAAGAGATAGTCGTAACCCAGTTCGAAGGCGAACACTTAGCCGTACAGCCGACCGTATCTCGTATGTTACAGGTGGAGAGCGACTATTCGTTCGCCCTGGCCAACGCGACCGACAAGGGCAGCGGGCTGGGCATCCACATGGGCGGTGGTGGCGGCCGGTTCAGGGATTACAACCTGGGCGGCGGCACCACGCGCTTCATTCGCGATCCCGATTGGGGGTCAATGGCTACTCTCAATCAGGCCGAAGACCTTTTCCTACAGGATCCGCAAAACGCCTTGCTGCTCAGCCGACCTACTGTCGGGCCGAATTGGACGGTCAAACCAGGCGAATCTTTTGACGCCTTTCGCACCTTTGAAATCCTCAACGACAGTTCGGAACGGGAGCGGTTCCATCTCGCCCAGCGCCGCTTCTACAAGAAGCTTGCCCCGCAAAGCACCGAGCATCAGTTGCAGGTGTTAGCGCCCCAGGCACGCGACCTCGGCACGCTGGGACCTTTGATTGATCAGATGGCAGAATTCGGCTTCGAGCTGCTGCAAGCCCCGGCATTTACTGGCAGCTTCAGCCACTCCGATTCTTCTACGGCCAACATCTACTCAATGAAACTCATCTGCGACTATGCCAGAACCAAGGGGATCCGCGTCGGTGCCTACGAACTCTTGATGGCTTCACGGGGCTGGGGTTCGCGCCAGGACAACTTCAATTGCATAGACCCGGCTACCCAGCAGCCGGGCAGCCTGTTCGGCCAAAGCGCCTGCGGGGCCAGCGCCTGGGCAGATATGTACTACACTAACATGTGGAAGACTATCGATGGTGCTGGCATGGGTGCCTTCATGCCGGATGGTCCTTATCACGGTGACTGCTGCGCCGCCACCAACCATCCGCACCACAAAAGCTTGGAAGACTCTCAGTGGGCGCAGTGGAAATGGATGTGCCAGCTCCTGCACGATGGTCAACGCCGCGATCTGTATATGCCCGCTCCCGATTGGTACTTCCTCAACGGCCAGGCTTGCACCGGCATGGGCTACCGCGAGGCGGTGGACAACATTGACATCGTTTTGCAGACCGTCATCTGCCGCCAATATGTTTATGACGGTACTTGGCACAAGACCGCCAGCATGGGTTGGGTGAACGTGAACACCAGAGTTCTTCCCGGCGGCATGGAGAAGAGTCTCGATAAGTACGAGCGGCAGTTTTTTGGACTGCTTTCCTCTGGGGCCGCGGTGTCGGTGACTGGGCACCGTCTCTACGATGGACCCCAGAGTAAGGCGATGCTCAAGAAGTGGACCGACTGGTATCGCCGCTACAGTGCTATCATTCAGGGCGACATCATCCACCTGCGCCGCCCCGACGGCCGCGACCTCGACTACACCCTGCATGTAAATCCGGCTAACATAGAAAAGGGAATGCTGCTGGTGTTCAATCCGCTCAATGAAGTGGTGAAGAAGGAACTTACCGTGCCGCTCTACTACACCGGCCTGACCGACACCGCGCAGATTCGCGAGCAGGAAGGCACGGCAAAGAAATTGAAGCTGGATCGTGAGTTCAACGTCCACATGCCGGTAACGATCCCGGCCAACGGCTATAGCTGGTTCGTGATCGAGTAAGATTCTCGTTCGAAAGAATACAATCCATGAAAACACTTGTTACAATCCTCGTTCTGGCGGGCGCCTCGGCGGCCTTCGGGAGGGAATACCACGTTTCCGTCAATGGCGACGCCGCCGCTAACGGCTCCAAGCAGAAGCCGCTCAAGACCATTTCCGCGGCCGCGCGCGTGGCGCAACCCGGCGATGTGATCACCGTGCATGAAGGCGTGTATCGCGAACGCATCAACCCGCCACGCGGCGGCGAATCCGACACGAAGCGCATCGTCTATCGAGCGGCACCTGGCGAAAAGGTCGTCGTCACGGGATCGGAGATCATCAAGGGTTGGGAGAAGGTTAAGGACGACACCTGGAAAGTCACGATCCCGAATGGCTTCTTCGGGACGTTCAATCCGTACAGCGATGTCATTCACGGCGACTGGTTCGCGCCCAACGGACGCGTGCATCATACCGGCGCGGTTTATCTCAACGGTGTTTGGCTGACCGAGGCGGCGAGTCATTTGAACGAAGTGCTCAAGCCTGCCGGCGACCGGCCCCTCTGGTTCGGGCGGGTGGACGGCGCCGCGGACGGCGACTATCTCCTGAACCTGGCCGCCCTCACGGTAGGGCCGCAGCGCATCGCGGCGGACCGGTTTGCCGGCAAAAGCGGCGAGTTGCACGTGGCGCCCGATGCGGAAGTCGGCCAGTGCGTGGGGTGGATTCGCGCCGGCAGTTGGTTGAAATATGGAAACGTCGATTTCGGCACCGGCACGGAGCAGATTGAGTTTCGCGCCGCGTCCGTGACGGGCGGCGGTGACATCGAGATTCGGTTGGATAAACCGGATGGCGAGTTGCTGGGCACGTGCGCGGTCACGGATACCGGCAACTGGCACACGTGGGCCCCGTTCACCGCGAAGATCAAATCGACCCGCGGCGAGCGAAGTGTCTGCCTGGTGTTCCAGCCGCACAAAGCCACCACCGACAACACCACGATCTGGGCGCAGTTTCCGGGCGTGAATCCGAACGAACAACGCGTCGAGATCAATGTGCGCCAAACGGTCTTTTATCCAACGCAGACCGGCGTGAACTATCTCACCGTGCGCGGCTTCACGCTCGAACAGGCCGCCACCCCATGGGCGCCGCCAACGGCGGAGCAAGTGGGTTTGATCGGCACCCACTGGAGCAAGGGCTGGATCATCGAGAACAACACGATCCGCTACTCGCGTTGCTCCGGTGTCGCCTTGGGCAAATACGGCGACGAATGGGACAACCGGGCGGAATCCGCCGAAGGCTACGTCGGCACACTGACACGGGCGTTAACGAACGGCTGGAACAAGGCTACCGTCGGCGGTCATATCGTCCGAAACAACCATATCCACCATTGCGAACAGACCGGCATCGTGGGCAGCCTGGGGTGTTCGTTCAGCACGGTCACGGACAACGAGATCCACGACATCCACGTGCTGCAGCTCTTCGGCGGCGCGGAGATGGCCGGCATCAAGTTCCACGGCGCCATTGATGTCGTCATCCACCGGAACCACATTTACCGGTGCGGAGAGGTCTCAGGTGTCTGGCTCGACTGGATGGCCCAGGGCGCCCAGGTGACGGGCAACCTGCTGCACGACAACACGGGGAGCTTCGGCGATGTTTTTCTGGAGATGCAGCACGGGCCGGTGCTGGTGGCCAACAACATTCTCCTCTCCAAACGCATGTCTTTCGCCTTGAACTCCCAGGGGATTGCCGTCGCCCACAACCTGATTACCGGCCCCATCGACAACCTGCGTTCAGACACTCGCGCCACACCATTTCAGTTGGCCCATTCCACGGCATTGGGCGGGATACATCAGGATTCCGCTCAAAACGACAGCGGGGATCATCGTTTCTACAACAACCTCTTCGCTGCGCCCTGCAACCTCCACGCGCTCGATAACTCGGCTCTTCCGTGCTTCGCCGCCGGCAACGTCTTCGCAAAGGGAACGCAACCCTCGAAGTTCGACGCGGACTCGCTGCTGAAACCCGCATTCGATCCCAGCCCCAAGTTGACCGAAGAGCCTGATGGTTGGTACCTCGAACTCGCCCTCGACAGGGCTTGGGCCACGGAGCAAACGCGCCAGTTCGTCACAACCGCTCTCCTGGGCAAAGCCAAGATCCCCAACCTGCCCTTCGAGAACCCCGACGGCGCGCCCATCCGCATCGACACCGACTACTTCGGCGGGAAGCGAAACCGGGCCAATCCGTTCCCCGGACCCGTGGAACGGCCCGCAACTGGGAAACAAACGTTCAAAGTCTGGCCACTGCCCAGCCACTAAAACCGGAATCACCTCATGAGGACACTGAAAACCAAATCCGCCGCCGGCCCCAGCCGGTTGGCGATCGACCTGAAGCCCAGTTC
>CAINDV010000423.1 GCA_903847485.1 uncultured Verrucomicrobiota bacterium | reverse complement strand
GTGCGGCGCTCTGCCGAGACGCCGCTACGAAGCGCCGGTTCATGGGAAGCTTCCTGTTCCTTGTGGACCTGCTCACCGCCCATGAACCAATGTGCTGCCGACATCTTGTCGGCAGCGCCGCGCCCCAGGTCTGTCGGCAAGATGCCGGCAGCACGCTGCGGAAAGACGATGGGCTACGGACTGTTCGGCGCGGCGATGGATTCGGGCGGGGCGTTGGTGCTGGCGGCGTCAGTTTTCTTCTCGGCCAGCAATTGAGAGCGCTCCTTCAGGACAGAATCCACCGTCCAACTGGGCACGATGTACACCCACTTCTCAAAAGCTTTCTCCTTAGTCAGTTTGTCTTGGAGTTTCTTCTGGGCGTCGGCAAATTCCTTGTCGAGCCGGGGCTTGTCTTCCGCCTTCTCATCCTTGCCGGGAGTCCGTTCCTTCGGTAAGTCGGCGGTGAGGGTAAGCGCAAGGAACTGGTTGTCGTTAGTCTTCGCGCCGACGTTCACCTTGTAAGTAAGGTTGTCAAACGTCTCGACTGTGACCACGGTCGGCTGAACTAAGCCGGCAGGCACTTTCGTGTCAGTCGTAGTTACATCCACGAAGCTGGAGGAGCCGAATGGACTGGTGACGCCGGAGACCTTGCTGACATCGAGAGTTTCGCTGGGCTGGGTGTCCGCAAGCACCCACTCGGTGGCTTCGTTGGCGCGGACGAGCTTCCAGGAGTTAGTTGCGTTCGGGAAGGTGACGGCGATCGTGCGCGGCTTCTCAATGCGGAAGAACTCCATGTTTAACCACTTAGCCGGATTCGGCTCCACGTTGGCGAGCGGGTCGGAAATCAACACCACTGGTTTGCCCGCGCCGCCGGCTAGGACGTAGCGTCCGTCGGGATAACCAGAGTCGCCGCCCATGTCTTCCATCGGCGAGGGCTGCTGGGACTTCCGCATATGCTTCTTACCAAGCAGGAGAGTGTTCAGAGACTTGCCGGTGGCGTCCTTGAACTCAACGAGCGTCGCGGTGTTACTGCCGGTGCCGGCCGGGAGTAGCCCGAAGCGCCAGAGTTGCGACGGCCCGACTTCCTCGGTCTGGACACTCTTCAAGTCGGCGGCCTTAACCAGAAAGTCACTGATCTCGCTGAAGTTCGCCGGGTAATTGGCGCGCTGCTGCACCCGCCATAGGTTGTCCACCCTAGCGACGACCACCTCGTTGGAGCCAGACTTGATGGTGATGCTGGCTATGTCGTTGACCGGTAAATCAGCGAAGAGTTTCTTGCCAAGCGACGGGCTGCCGCCCTGCCAAGAGCTCCGGTCGCTGCGATAGAGTTGCAGGCCCGCGAGGCCGAGGACGACCACCACCGCGAGCAGGATGAAGAATTGTTTCCGGTTCATTTGGCCGAAGTGCGTTTACGTTTGATTAGTGCGATGACAATGCCGGTGAAGGTGACGGCCAGCGGCACGGCCAGGATGTTGAGCCACTTGAGGCGCGTCTCCAGCGAGACGACTTCCCGGCGCAAATCTTTCTTAACCTGCTTCAAGTCCTTGGCGGTGCGGCCTTCCTGTTGGCGCAGATTATCAATCTCGGCCTTCTGCTCCTTGGATAGGATGAAGCGCTGTTCCTTGTCCTTGTTCTGCTGTAATTCGTTGAGGCGCTGCTGGGCCTTGGCGCGCTCTTCTTCCAGCTCCTTGATCTTACTCTGGAACTTAGCCTCGGCCACGGCCTCCATCTGGCGGACGCGGGTGAAGGGACGACTCATCGCCGCCCGGCTGCGAACACTGGTAAGCCGACTGTCGCCCGCCATTTGCTCGACGAGGTTCAGGGCGAGAGTAAGGTTCTGGTTCATCGGCGTGGCCATGTTACCGAAGGGCGTCTGCATCTCGCGGATGGTGAACGGATTGGCGAGTAAGTCGGCGTCACCGAAGATGACGACGGCGTTTTCGGACTTACATTCCTTAAGTGAGTTATCGGCTTTCTTCTCTTCCGGCTTGGCGTCCTTCTTGTCGGCGTCAGCCGGGGCGTCCTTCTTATCCTCCGGCTGGCCGTTGGGAAACGCGGTCTTGAACTTGCCGGTGAGCATGACAGCCAGCGGATACTCCACACCGGTCACCTTTAACTCTTTCTGCGCACTTTCGCCGGACATGCTGGCTAACATACCGTCGAGCAAGCCAGCTTGTTTGCTGCTGTGCAGAAGCACGGTTTCCTTGAGGCCGGCGGCCGGAGTGCCAGTGAGCGCGCCGACGAAGGGCAGCCAGACGTTGTCAACTTGTGCCAGTGCGATGGAGTCTTGGTTGACGGCTTCGGCAGTCAGACCGAGGAAGGCGGGCGCGTCCTGGGGTTGGCCGTTGCGGCCGCGAAGCTGCATCTTATAGCTCAGATCGCCGATGACTTTGCCGGTCTCGAACTGTAGTCCCCAGGTCTTGAAGAGTGTCGGCAGCGAGGAACTGGTGCCGCCCATCGCACCCATGCCACCCATCGGATTCTGTTGCGGCTTGTCGGTAAGTGAGAAGGCGTCCACGAAGGCGATCAACTTACCGCCACGGAGGATGAACTGATCGAGTGCGAATTGTGCCTTTTCAGAAATCTCCTTCGGGTGGATCACGAGCAGGAGCTTCACTTCATCGTCAATCTTATCCACGTCCATGCCGACACGCTTGATGTCATAGTCGGCCTTCAACTCATTGATGAGTGTCCACGGCGGCGAGCCTTCGCCGGACTGGCCCATCTGCATCATCATCGGATTGCCCGGCGCGCCCCAGACTGGCAGCGGAGTCATGATGCCGACGATAGGTTTGATCGGGTTGAGCAACTGACTTATGGCGCGGGTAATGTCGTACTCAAGCTGGCGCTCGCGATCCGGGGCCAAGAAAGGCAGGCCGGTCCGTGAGTCAGCGAGACCGACGGAGATGCCGAGATAGAAGCGCTCCGCGCCGGGGAACGCCTGTGGCTCCAAGCCGTCGAGGCGGGCCGAGTCTTCCGCGTCCGAGTCGGGCTGCGGGTCGAGCTTCTCGATGGTGAGATTCTTACCGGCGACCTGTTTGTATTCGGCCAGCAAGTCCTCGACCTTCTTAGCGTAGTTCTTAAGATAGAGGGTCGCGGGCGTGGAAGAGTCGGGCTGGGTACAGTAGAAGCGGATTTTGACCGGCGTGTCCATCTTGCGCAGGATATCCTTAGTGCCGTCGGAGAGGGTGTAAGCCTTCTCCTGCGTAAAATCGAGGCGCTTCGGCACTGCGCCGACGAGCACGTTGAAGGCGACCAGAATCGCGAGCATGATCACGACCCCGGCCGTTGAGTAGAGTAGAGTTTCAACTTGTTTCTTTTTCATCGCGTCTTCCGGTTAGCTTTGACGGTGCGTCCGCAAAATCACGCTGGTGGTGAACAGTGAGAAGCCGATTGCTGAAAGGAAATAGACGGTGTCGCGCAAATCCAGCACGCCTTTCTGGAAACCGTCGAAGTGCGTCATCACGCTTAGCGAGGTGACTACGTCCACGAACCATTGCCACTCGCGGGCGAATTGCGACATCATATCAGTGACGGGCGGGAAGCCCGCCAGAATGAGGAACAGGCAGATGACTACCGCCATGATGAAGCTTACCACCTGGCTGCGTGTTATGGAGGAAGTCATGCAACTTACACCCAGGAACGCCCCGGCCAGCAGCCAGCTCCCGAGATAGCCAGTCAGGATGACGCCATTGTCGGGACTACCCAGATAGTTGACAGTGATCCAGAGCGGGAACGTGAGCGCCAATGCCAGCGCCAGAAATAGCCACGAAGCGAGGAACTTACCGACGATGGCCTGCCAGGGCGTCACCGGCATTGTAAGTAGTAACTCCAGCGTGCCGACGCGCCGTTCGTCCGCCCACAGTCTCATGCCGACCGCCGGCACGAGGAAGAGATAGAACCACGGATGCCAGATGAAGAACGACTCAATCAGCGAGGACTGGTTGCGGTCGAAGAAACGTCCCACCATAAACGTGAAGAACCCGCACAGCAGCAGGAAGATCACGATGAAGACATAGGCCAGCGGCGAGCCGAAGTAAGCGCCGAGTTCGCGCTTGGTGATGGTCCAGATGTTTTTCCAAGCGCTCATTTAGCCTCCTTCGCCGTGTCCGGCATGGTGATGTTGCGGAAGACGTCGTCTAACCGGCCTTCCTCGACTTGCAGTAACTCAATGTTCCAACCGCGAACCGCCTCGCCGATAGCCTTGGCGAGTTCACCGTTCGGACACGCCTGCTTGGGGAAAACCCGCAGCGTGACGCGACCGTCCTTTTCTTCGAGGAGGTTGACCTTCTTCACTAAGGACACCGAGTAAAGCTTAGTCGTCACTATGTTACCGGCCTGGCCGCGCAGTTGCAGAGTGACGGCACCGGCCCACTCCGAACGCTGGCGTAACTCCGCCGGCGTGCCATTGGCGACGATCCGGCCGCGGTCAATGATGATGGCCCGCGAGCAGGCGGCGTCCACTTCCTCCAGGATGTGAGTCGAGAAAATGATCGCCTTCTCCTGGCCCATGCGCTTGATGAGCGAGCGGACCTCGTGCTTCTGGTTGGGGTCCAGGCCGTCGGTCGGCTCGTCCAGAATCAAGATCGGCGGGTCGTGAATGACGGACTGGGCGAAGCAAGTGCGATGGCGGTAGCCCTTGGAAAGCGTGTCCACGCTCTGGTGCAGGACGCCGGTGAGGAAGCACATTTCCACCGCGCGGTGGACCGCCTTCTTGCGGGCATCGCCTTCCAGTCCGCGCAACTCGGCGACGAAATTCAGGAAGCCATACACCGTCATGTCGGTGTAGGCGGGCGCGTTTTCCGGCAAGTAGCCGAAGAGCCGCTTGGCCGCGATGGGGTCTTGCTGGATGTCATGTCCGCCGACGGTGGCCGTGCCGCTGGTGGGCGTAATAAAGCCCGTAATCATGCGCATGGTAGTGGACTTGCCGGCCCCGTTGGGACCGAGAAAGCCCAGCACCTCGCCGCGTTCCAGCGAGAACGACACTCCGTCCACGGCGCGCTTGGCACCGAAGAGCTTGGTCAGGTTCTCAACTTTAATCATGTTGTCTGCCGGTCATTTCTGCCGTTACCGGGCCGCATAAATAGACACTTCCGGCCCGCATGTAAATAGCGAAGTTCAGGCCAGCCTGGGCCTGGGCACGGCGCTATTGGCGTTTATAGACAACGGCGGAGAAAAACGTTCAAAAATATATTTCCAGCGTGAAGCACCCCGCGGATGGCCACGCAGCCAACCACCCGGAGGCGAGCGGCCCAAGCGGTGGAAGTGGTTGGGGTGTAAATCCACGCACAATCTGTCCAATTTGAACTGTTCCAACTTCCAAGAAGCGTGGGCAGCAAAAGCACGGCCAAGGCCGTCGCCAGCGCGCTGTCGGAGGGGATGACGCTCTCCCGAATGGCGCTGACGATGTCCTTGTCGGTGGCCTCGCTGCGACCTTCCTGACCCGCCAGATAGCGGGCGCGCCGCACGGCGCTCTCGATGCCGGCCAGATACTTCGCCGAGCCTTGCGCGTAGCCGACCGGGATTTTGAGCGCCGAGGCGATGCCTTCGGGAAGTAGCGTGGCGGCGACTTGGGCCAAGTCCACTTCCGCCAGGTGATCGGGCAGTTTTTCGCAATGCCCGATCCGCCCGATGAATTGCCCGCTGATCCAATCTGTCTTTCGCTCCACGGTCCTTTGCGAGCGCAGGAACTGGGGCGTCGTCACCAGGCAAACCGGCGGTCATCTTGGTACGTCCACTGCCCGTTGGCTACGGACAAACACGTCATAGCACACCATCGGCAACTTCGGTCGTGGGCATGGGAGAAGATCGTTATGCTTGGCCACCGCTTCTTGCAAGATTCTTTTCGAGCAAGCATTGCTTCTGGCGGCTGGCGGGATAGGAGTGGCTTTCTCGAAATTGAATTGCCGGTGGCGCTGGGTCACGGACGCGGCGCAGGACCGCTAACCCACCAATCGCTTTCAACACGCAAAAGAAAAGACTTTGTGCGGATGGAACAGTGCATCCCCAAGTTGTCGGTTACTTCGGGGGACGCCCGGTGAGGGCACCGGGCCTACAGCGGCGTGCGCT
>CAINDV010000422.1 GCA_903847485.1 uncultured Verrucomicrobiota bacterium | reverse complement strand
ATGTCGGCGCTCCGCTTTGGTTGCGGCTCCGCGGGAGCGTCGCCCTACCGTCCGTCGCCGGGTATTCAGAGAGCCGCTCCATCTTTTACCTGTCATTTTTCTGCCAACGGTTTGGTTCGGTCGGGGCTGGTTTCGGCTTTCGGCTTTCGGATTTCCTTCGGATCTCGGATTTCGGATCTCGGATTCCCGCCTCTCCCCCTCCTCCAAACAGCTAGGAACAATAATCTCAATTCTCCGGGAACCAACACGCCTACTCATGTCTCTCATAAGCATGAACCGATGGCACAGAAGCTTCGTCGGCCCGCCGCGTCGCCTGACAGTCGCGCGCTGGACCGAGTCGGAGTTTGCCGTGCCATTGCGGCTCTGGAGCGGGCGTTCAACCGGGGGCATCCGGCCGGCATTCCGCCGGTGCAACGCCACAGGCTGGTTGTTCCCGCTCCGTCGGAAAACATTGCAACGAAAACAAAAACTATGGACACCATCATGTATACGCTACGCAACACTCAGCCTTACTCGCCATTGACGGCACGGCCGCTTCGGAAGCGGCGCCCGTTGGCGGCCGCCTTGTTACCCACCGCCCTGGCGCTGGCCTCACTTGCCCTACCGGTAGCGACGAAGGGCGCCACCGTCTGGACTGGTCCGCCCACCACCTTCACCAAGGCGGCGGGGGCCGACCCAACCCTGCCCGCCAACCAGGATCGCATCACCCCGAATGTCTGGATCACCCGCGCCGGCACGACTGGCATCTACAACGCGAAGTCGGAGACCTCGTTCACCCATGCCGTCAGTCCGGCGGGCACCGAATGGGCCAATGGCACCATCACCAACTACGCGAGCCTGACTTATCAGTCATGGGAACCTTGGACCGGCGGGGCCGGTGGTGGACCGCCTTCCACCGTGGGACGGGCGGCCGTCCTGCACCTCATCTCCGAGGACATCTACATGGACATCAAATTCACGTCCTGGGGCAGCGGCGCCTT
Organism: uncultured Verrucomicrobiota bacterium; assembly: GCA_903847485.1. Taxonomy (GTDB): domain Bacteria; phylum Verrucomicrobiota; class Verrucomicrobiia; order Limisphaerales; family JAJXZI01; genus CAINDV01. The sequence continues at coordinate 4,466 of CAINDV010000422.1, read as the reverse complement.
CGGCGGCGGTGCCTTCGCCTACCAGCGCTCCACCCCGACGCCGGCGAACGTGCCGCCCAGCGTGACCATCACCAACCCGCCTGACAACGCCTCCTTCAGCAGCCCCGCCCTCGTGACCATCGAGGCGGCCGCCAATGATACCGATGGCAGCGTGACGAACGTCGAGTTCTTCGACGGAGTCGTGTCACTGGGCAGCGATTCCACCAGCCCGTACAGCGTCTCGGCCAGCCTCGCGCCTGGCTCCCACACGCTGACTGCGCTGGCCTCGGACAACCTCGGTGCCACGACAACCTCGGCACCCATCCACGTGACCGTGGCCAACCAGGCTCCGACTGTCGCGATCACTTATCCTCCGGATGGCACCGCGATGTCCACCCCGGCGAATGTCACCGTCACGGCCAACGCGGCGGACCTCGACGGCAGCGTCGCCAGCGTGCAGTTCTTTGACGGCGCGACGGCGCTGGGCACGGACACCACCTCGCCTTACAGCGTCACCGTGAACTTCAGTCCCGGCGTGCATCCGCTCACTGCGGTCGCCACGGACAACCTCGGTTTCAGCACCACCTCCGCGGTGGTCAGCTTTACGGTTACCGCACCGAACCAACCGCCTAGCGTGACCATTACCAACCCAGTTGAGAACGCCACCTTCGGTAACACTGACACCGTGACCATCGGAGCCTCCGCCAGCGATACGGATGGCAGCGTGACGAACGTTCAGTTCTTCGATGGGTTGGTGTCGCTGGGCAACCGTTCCACCAGCCCTTACAGCGTCTCGACCCGCCTCGCGCTGGGCTTGCATACGCTAACCGTAGTGGCCGCGGACAACCTCGGGGCCAAGACGACCTCGGCCCCCGTACACCTAACCGTGGCCAGGTACCTGCCCGCGATTCCGAACGGAAACATCGCCATCCACCTACAGTCCATAGCCACCGGCCTGGCCGCGCCCGACTATGCCATCAGCCCGCCCGGTGACGCTAGCCGGCTCTTCGTGGTAGAGCAGAACGGGTTGCTGCGCATCATCCAAAATGGAACCCTTTTACCCGGGGCAGCACTCGACATCCAGAGCCGCGTGCAACCGCCGCTGGTCGCGACCAACGCCAATGACGAGCGCGGCTTCCTTGGCCTAGCCTTCCATCCCGGCTTCAATAACCCGGCCAGCCCTGGTTATCGCACCCTCTACACCTACAACAGCGAACTGATCCCGGCCGCGACGACACCCACTTACCCGGCACCCAACGGTGCTGCGCAAGGCTACAAGAACGTCGTCAACGAGTGGAAGATCTCGACCGCGGACGCGAACGTCGTTGATCCTGCCTCGCGCCGGGAAGTCATCTCGTTCGGAAAGAACGCGAACAATCATAATGGCGGCACCATCACCTTCGGACCGGACGGCTACGCCTATATCGCCTTGGGCGACGGCGGCAACGCCAACGATGTCGGTGCCAGCCATATCGAGCCGGGCGGCAACGCCCAGAACCTGAGCACACCGCTGGGCAAGATGTTGCGGTTTGATCCGCTCAATCCAGCCCTGACGACTGGCAGCTCCGATCCTATCAGCGCCAACGGCCAGTATCGCGTCCCTACGACCAACCCATTCCAACTGGCGGGCCAGGTGCCTGAGATCTACGCCTACGGACTGCGCAACCCTTATCGTTTTTCCTTCGACCGCGTCACTGGCGATTTGATTGAGGGCGACGTCGGCCAGAATAATATCGAGGAGATCAACCGCATCGTCTTGGGCGGCAACTATGGCTGGGCAATTAAGGAGGGAGACTTCCTCTTCAACCGCACTAACGGGCCTAGCGGGAACGCCGGCACCATAGGGGCACCCCCAGGAAATCGCAGCTTAGGAATTCCGGCGGGGTTGACCGACCCGATTACCGGCACCTTGGCAACATTGGAATACGACCATAATGAAGGCATCTCCATCACTGGCGGCTTCGTCTATCGCGGCACCGCGATACCGGAACTGTTCGGGAAGTATATCTTCGGTGACTTAGCCCTGAAAACCGCGCCGGTGCGGGCGGATGGCCGTATCTTCTACGCCGATCTTCAGACCGGTCTGATCAAGGCGTTTCCCTGGCCCCAGTTTGGCGGTAGTGCGATTTTGCCGAACGGCCTTACCGTGCATGGCTTCGGCCAGGACGCCGATGGCGAGCTTTACGCCTTAGTGACTAGCACGCCGGCGAGCGGGACCGGGGGGATCGTTTACAAGCTCGTGGCGGCACCAGCACCGCTCACCGAGGCCAGCCTCACCTACGTCGAGCGCAAGCTGATCTCGGATATCCCAGGACTCGCGGAGCAAACCGACCCGAACCTCCGCAACCCCTGGGGGATCGCCTTCAGCCCGACTAGCCCGTTCTGGATTGCCGACAACCATGCGGGCGTCTCCACCCTCTACAACATTAGCGGCCTACCTCTCTCCTTGGTGGTGGCGATTCCTTCTCCGGCTGGCGGCACGTCACTCGGCACGCCCACCGGGGTCGTCTATAACAACACGCCGGACTTCCTCGTAGGCCCCGCTCTGCCGGCACGCTTCATCTTCGCCACGGAGGATGGCACCATAGCGGGCTGGAATAACGGAGCCAATGCCGTGCTCAAAGCCGACAATTCGGCTTCCGGGGCGATCTATAAGGGCCTGGCTCTGGGTAGCAGTGGCGGCAGCAGTTACCTCTACGCGGCTAATTTCCACGCCGGGCAGGTGGACGTCTTCGATGCCAGCTACAACAGGGTGACACTGGCCGGTTCCTTCTCTGATCCTACCCTCCCGGCCGGCTTCGCCCCGTTCAATATCCAGAATGTCGGCGGACAACTGTTTGTCGCCTACGCCCTACAGGACGCCTTGGGGCACGACGACGTGTCTGGTCCGGGCAACGGTTTCGTGAATGTGTTCGACACGAGCGGACACCTGCTTAAGCGCTTTGCCTCCAACGACGTGCTCAATTCACCCTGGGGCATAGTGCTGGCCCCGGCGGGCTTTGGCGGGTTTAGCCAGGCGCTGCTGATTGGCAACTTTGGCGATGGGCGGATCAACGCGTTCGATCCGGCCACCGGCCAGCACCTCGGCATGCTTCAGAATGCCTCAGGCACCCCCCTTGCGATCCAGGGTCTCTGGGACCTGAAGTTTGGCAACGGCGGCCAAGGCGGCGACAGCCACACTCTCTACTTCACGGCCGGGATTGCGGGCGGCGCGAATCTCGAGGACCACGGCTTGTTCGGAAGCATTTCGGCAATCGTGCCGACCATCACCAGCATTGCTGACAAGGGACTAGCCGCGACCATCAATTGGGCGGGGGGAGTCGCTCCATTTCTGCTACAGAAGAAGCTGAGTCTGTCGGATGCCACTTGGTGGAACGTGCTAACCACTTCCAACCGGAGTGTGACCGTCGCCAAAGAGGGCGCGAGCGGTTTCTTCCGCATCCTGAACCAGGCGCAGACCAAGGTGTTGCCGTTCACGGTCCTGCTGAACGGGGCGGCGGAGATACCAGTGGTCACCACCCCGGCCACCGCGTTAGGAACCATCTCCATTGAGAGCAACCTGTTCACTTACCATATCAGCTTCTCCGGCTTGTCCGCAGCCGCCACTGCCGCCCATGTTCATGGACCGGCGAGCGCCACCAATTCGGCGGGAGTCCTATTTCCTCTCATCGGCGCGTCCGGGACGAATGGCACGCTCTTCGGCACCCACACCCTCACGCTCGCCGAGTTGCAGGCTATCACGAACGGCTTGGCTTACGTGAACATCCATACCGCCCCACATCCGGGCGGGGAAATCCGCGGCCAGATTGTGCCACTGCAACTCAAGGTGACCTTGAATGGTGCCTCGGAAGTGCCTGCGGTGGCGACCACGGGCACGGGGACGCTGACCATGATCGGCAACCAGTTGTCCTATGTGGTGAGTTATTCTGGCCTGGCTGGAACAGCTACGGCGTCTCACATTCACGGGCCTGCCGATGTGGCCCACTTAGCCGGGGTTCTGGTTCCGCTGAACACCCCTACTGGCACCTCGGGTACCATCTCCGGGACCTTATCCCTGACCCCGCAAGTATTGGCCGATGTCCTGGCCGGGATGACCTACATCAATATCCACAGCACCGCAAATCCTGGCGGCGAAATCCGCGGGCAGATCCTCCGGTAGTCAGAACGGCGGGAGGCTGCTGACATCCTAGTCAGCAGCCTCAAACATCCTGAGCCGAGGAAACCGGGTGAGTCTGCCGAGTGCCCCTCACCTGCCCTGACGGGCACCCTCTTCCCAGCCGATGGGGAGAGAGTAGGTTGTTTTCTCCCCGTCCACCGGGGCACTGCCGTTTAGTTAAGCGGTTCATGCTCTTTGGAAACTCCAGCTCTGGTAGGGCGACGCTCCTGCAGAGCCTTCGGAACCTTTTCCCAGCGCCGGATCCGCAGGAGCGTCGCCCTACCAGAATTGGAGTTTTCAAAAAGCATGAACCGCCTAACTAAACGGCAGT
>CAINDV010000421.1 GCA_903847485.1 uncultured Verrucomicrobiota bacterium | reverse complement strand
AGCGTAGCGCCAGGAGGTAAGCACGACAGGCGGCGTCCGTGACGAAGCGGCGCGCGAACGCCAGGATCGTTGTGGGGTAGTCCTCAATCATACCCTACACTACAGGTAGGGGCAGGTTGAGTCAATTGGCGAGCCCAGTTACGATTTTGGATTTACGATTGACGATTGAACTACAACGACGCGTCGGGCGCTCGTGTCCAGATGCGCGAACCCGTCACCCCGTCACGTGCTCACCAAAGCCGCGTCGGCATTGGCGCAAACGGGTGTCGGGGTGGTTTCGACACCCGCCGTTACCTGGCCGTTTCGGCCCGCCACCACCGGCGCAAAACCCGTCAGGTTTGCGGTGCAGTTGTGATTCAGCTTCGCCGCATCGAGCAAGCCGACGTGGGCGACGGCCTCCGGCGCGTCGAGATCGAACAGCACTTCATAAACGAACTGGCTGCCGAGGCGTCCGTGACGGACGGCGAGGGATTCGAGTTCCACGAGCCGCTCCAGGTGAACGCGCACTTGCGTCAGACTCCAGCCGCAGAGGTCGCGCAACTCCCGGCGGCTAAAAGTGGCGGCCGCTTTCTGCTCCTTCCGCTTCGCCTTCATCAGTTCGCGGATGAAGCCGGGCAAGAGGCCCGTTTCTTCGGAGGCAACTCATCGAGGGAACGGCCCAGCACTTCGGGCGCGAGCTCGTTCGCCAGCGCAATGTCATCGCGCGTCACCTCGACGAACTCCACGACGCGGCCGTTGACCAAGGGTACACGCACTTCAGCCCATTCGCAATGAAGCGTCTCTCCTGCGCCTGGCACAGCCCTGATGGCCGAAACCAGCGAAGAATGGGAATCGGGGGAAAAACCTACCTCAACAGGGAACATCCAACCCAGTTCTCAAATTGAACCTCGTGAAATTTACAGAAATTGGCATGTCCCCCTCACTCAACCAGGCCCCACCTGAAGTGTGTTTTGCCGACTATTCCGAAGATTACCACAACCTGTTGGGGGTGGTTGAGTCAAGGAGACACCCCCAATACAATAAATGAATGAGGCTATGCACTTGACTCAACCTAAAGCCTTCGTGACGACATTCGTAACGTCGTCGCAGACGCGCCCATCTGGGCTTTACCGCGACCCTTCCAGGCAAACTCAGCTTCTGTTGGGATTCCGTGAACGAAACCTCTGCGAGAGCGCCGGTAAGCCCGTTTAGTTGAGTTAAGTGAATAGCCCCATAAATGAATTGCGCCGCCTGCGAGACGCTTGGCCGTGGGGTTGACGTGGTTTTGGGCGTTGCTCAGCTACCGTTTGGTCAAGTCGTGGTTACGTTTTTGACTCGAACAGGCGGCACCAGGACGGCACCGGAGACCATCCTGCCTGAATAGCCCAACGATGTCACATGCGTTCACTGCCCACCGGATGCACCTACGGTGTAAACAAAACGAAGACCAAGGCGGTTCCGATGATTGTTCATGAGCCGCTTGCGTTGTTTACAGTTTGTAAACAATGAAGCGTTTAACCTCACGCAAACCCAAGCCAGTCCGTGTTGAAACGCTGTTTGCACGCCAACACACGAGTCCCAAACGCGACCCACGGCGGGCAGGCTGCACTTCATCGAAGGTGACTGGTTGGGACAAACCAGCGACGAAGCCGTTGACCGAAACCACGGGCGTATCGGACAAGGCTTGCCCAACTACCAGTCCAACCTCCCCAGCCCAATCAACGGGCAGTTTACAGGATGTATTCACTTGTTGGCATCTGGGTGCATTATGTAATAATGGCCGCGTGACCAAGAATCACACCGCAGAACTGCTGAAGCTCACGCGAAAGCTGGGGCTGCTTCGACCGCGCGACTTGCAAGCGGCGGGTATACCACGAGTTCATCTCAAGCAGCTTGTCGAGCAGGGCGAGCTGCTGAAGACCGGACGGGGGCTTTATGTCTGCGCAGACACGGCGCTCACCGAGAACCATTCGCTAGCGGAGGCGGCGAAGCTAGTCCCGAAGGGCGTCGTTTGCCTGCTGTCCGCACTCCGGTTCCACGATCTCACCACGGAGAATCCCGCCGAGGTGTGGATTGCGATTCCCCGAGGGGCACGACCGCCCCGATCCATCGCCCCAGCCCTGCGTGTGGCGAGATTCTCCGCCCCGATGATGACGACCGGCATTGAGCGGCACGTCATCCAGGGAGTGTCGGTGCCCATCTACTCGGTTGCCAAGACCATCGCCGACTGTTTTCGCTTCCGCAACCGTATCGGCGTCAACATCGCCGTCGAGGCATTGCGGGATGCGTGGAGGAACAAGCGAACGACATCGGATGAACTCTGGCGTTGTGCCGGAGTCTGTCGGGTGCTCAATGTCATGCGGCCCTACTTCGACAGTCTCGCATGAAGAATCTGGCTGCTTCGGTCCTTGCCCGACTGGCTCAGCGTCGGGCGAAGACAGGTGAAGATTTCAACGTGCTGCTGGTGCGATTCGCTTTGGAGCGTCTGCTCTACCGGCTGTGCCGCTCCACACATCGAGAACAGTTTATTCTGAAGGGCGCCATGCTCTTCGCGCTGTGGGATCCCACGCTTCACCGGGTCACGCGGGATCTGGATCTGCTGGGATTCGGACATCCATCGGCAGACCGGTTGACCGGAATCTTCCGCGAGTTCTGCGGGATGGAAGTTGAGGCCGACGGCGTTGAGTTCGATCCACGCAGCGTGGTGTGTGAGGATATTCGTGCGCAGGACGAATATGCCGGCATCCGGGTAAAGCTGCGCGCCTACATTGGCAAGGCGATGGTCCCATTGCGGGTGGACGTTGGATTCGGTGACGCGCTCCCGGTCGCGCCGGACGAGGTCACATTTCCAGTTCTGCTGGGCATGGCCGCACCCAGGCTGCGGGCGTATTCCCGCGAGACCGTGGTGGCCGAGAAACTGGAGGCGCTGGTTGAACTGGGCATGCTGAACTCGCGCTTCAAGGACTACTTCGACCTCCACTATCTCGCGCAGAACTTCCCCTTCGAGGGGGATCCCTT
>CAINDV010000420.1 GCA_903847485.1 uncultured Verrucomicrobiota bacterium | reverse complement strand
CGCTGTCGTTGAGGCTCGGCAGGAGCCTCGCCCTACCGCTGGGCGACTTTTCAAACATGCTCTAAGAGTGGGCCACTGAACGGTCAGTGCGGACGTAATCCACCGTCGCTTGGCTGGCGGAAACTACAATCCGCAGGTGGCCGGAACCGCCAAGGATAACACCTTCCTTGTAACCGTATTCCGCCGCGCTCCGGGGCTGCCTTTTGGGTCGCCGGGTTGCGGGACTTCCTGATACACGACGCCGTCGCGGTCTTGCTTGGTGTAGAGATGGTCGTGACCGTGGAAGACGATGCTGACGCGGTTCTCTGCGAGTAACTGATGAATCGGCATCGGCCAGCCGGTACGCTCTATCTTGAAGGTGTCGGTGCCATCAGGATTTGCTTTGCCTTGATTCCCAAGACGAGGCGGGCAGAATGGGAAACGTGAAACGTGAAACGTGTTACCGCTTTGCCTTGATTCCAAAGACGGGGCGGGCAGAATCGCGGATGCCATTCCACGCCAGCCCGGCGGCTTTGCCTTGATTCCAAAGACGGGGCGGGCAGAATCTGGCCGCGATCATCCCAATAGGCGAGCTAGCTTTGCCTTGATTCCAAAGACGGGGCGGGCAGAATGTCTTGGAACTCCTGCCCCAGGGCGATCATGCTTTGCCTTGATTCCAAAGACGGGGCGGGCAGAATTGCGCGGGTGGCGGGCGGCGGAGGCGAGTCGCTTTGCCTTGATTCCAAAGACGGGGCGGGCAGAATTCGCGCCGCCAGCGGTGTTCACCTCGCATAGCTTTGCCTTGATTCCAAAGACGGGGCGGGCAGAATGCGCGCCGCAACGGCTGGCACAGAAGCGCAGCTTTGCCTTGATTCCAAAGACGGGGCGGGCAGAATCATCGCTCGCGGCCATGCTGTAGGCTTGTAGCTTTGCCTTGATTCCAAAGACGGGGCGGGCAGAATTTGTTCAGCCGCGCCTTGCTGACGCCGGTAGCTTTGCCTTGATTCCAAAGACGGGGCGGGCAGAATCACAACGCCAAAATGGTATGAGCCGGAGAAGCTTTGCCTTGATTCCAAAGACGGGGCGGGCAGAATACCTGCGCATGGACGCCCTGGTAGGCACCAGCTTTGCCTTGATTCCAAAGACGGGGCGGGCAGAATAAAGGCAGAGCATGGACATTAACCGAGCAAGCTTTGCCTTGATTCCAAAGACGGGGCGGGCAGAATCAAGCACGGCTCCCGCATGGACAGTCCCGAGCTTTGCCTTGATTCCAAAGACGGGGCGGGCAGAATTCCGCCCCTCCGGGGTGGCGCGCGCGGACAGCTTTGCCTTGATTCCAAAGACGGGGCGGGCAGAATAGCTACCCAGGCGGCGCGCGCAAAGGCCAGCTTTGCCTTGATTCCAAAGACGGGGCGGGCAGAATATTCGTCACCTGCACCGTGGTCGAGGTCACGCTTTGCCTTGATTCCAAAGACGGGGCGGGCAGAATAGCCCGCGCCGCCCGCCGCAACGGACGCCTGCTTTGCCTTGATTCCAAAGACGGGGCGGGCAGAATTCGCAAATACAAGAGCGGCACCAGCCGCGAGCTTTGCCTTGATTCCAAAGACGGGGCGGGCAGAATCTGAATTTACGGCTCACTCGCACGCCGACGGCTTTGCCTTGATTCCAAAGACGGGGCGGGCAGAATTGCGCCTGTCGGGCCAATAACCAACGCGTAGCTTTGCCTTGATTCCAAAGACGGGGCGGGCAGAATTGAAAATCGTCACCTTGGTGAACATGTCCCGCTTTGCCTTGATTCCAAAGACGGGGCGGGCAGAATGGGGACGGCCTGCGCGCCGCCTCCCTGACGGCTTTGCCTTGATTCCAAAGACGGGGCGGGCAGAATTTCCTTTTGCTTCGCCTGCTTGGCGAGAACGCTTTGCCTTGATTCCAAAGACGGGGCGGGCAGAATCATCGCTGACCTTTGTCGGTGGGCCAGCGTGCTTTGCCTTGATTCCAAAGACGGGGCGGGCAGAATATGGCGACTCCTACTTCGTAGGGGTGGACGCTTTGCCTTGATTCCAAAGACGGGGCGGGCAGAATTGGTGATCGTAAGATGCTGATCTGCCGCTCCTTACCAAAGCTGGATCTGTTCGGGAAGCTCCTCCGCCTCCACTTCGGAGGCGGGGGAGCCTTGGATCACAAAGGATCGCTCCCATTGTGACCGGGTGACGAAGATGGCCCGGACATGGCCTTCGGGCGGCACGTTGGCTCGCACGCGCGCCAGATGGGTTTCCTGGCGGGCGAAGGTGACACAAGCCCGCGCATAGACGCTCCACTGGACCATCAGATAGCCATCGTCCAGCAGGAAATGGCGGAAGCCAGCCGCCCGCTTGCGTTGCAGCTTGGTGCCGACCGGCAGGTCGAAGGTTACCATCAACCAGCCCATTTTGTATTTCTCCGTGTCCATTGGCTGGCAGCAGTTTTCACTTTGGCTTGGAGCGCGGGCATTCTGGTCCGCCGGCGTGCGCGGACTGGGCACCAAGCGGACAGGAATGTCCGCGCTCCGGGCACAAGTGAGAATGGCAGGTTGTCTGGCCGGTGGCTCAGGCGGTCCACGCTCCTTCTTTGGCCTGCCAGGGCTTGTAGCAGCGCGGGTCCGCGTCCAGCACCGCATGGCGGAAGCCCCGGACCATGCCCTCGATGACGCCCTGGATTTCCAGCGTGAAATCCAGGTAATCCACCCGCACCAGGGGAAAGCCGGTCACCCATTGGCGGAATTCCTTGTTGACCTGCCACTCGGCCTGGTTGGGATGGGCCTTGGCATACTGGAAAACCCGCCAGTCCACGCAGGGCCGGAACGGCTCCATGAGGTCGTAGGCCAGGGGCGTGCTGCGTTCCCGCACGACATGCGCCAGGCCGAAGGTCGGGTCCAGGCCCAAGGCAAAGAGCTTGTGCAGCACGGAGGACAGCAGGACGGCGTAGCCATAGTTGAGGAGGCTGTTAAAGCCCGGTTGGGAGCGTTCGCGGGTGAAGCCCGGCTCGCCCAAGGCGCGGCCCAAAATCTGCCAGAAGGTCCGGGCACAACCGGGCTCCTTGTGCGGCTTGCGGCTGCGTGCTTCCAGTTCCAGCACCGGCAGTTGTTTATCGCCGGGGGCGAGCTTTTGCGCCAGGCTGAGTTGGTTCAGGCATTTGGCATCCACCGTCTTTTGCCAGAGTGCCTGCCGATGTTTGGGAGTGAGGTTTAGTAAAGCGCGTGAGAGCAGTGTATCGGTGCTGCGGTTGGCGGGGAGCACCAGGCTGACTGGTTTGAAGGCTTCGCAGATGATCAAGGCCACCCCCTGCTTGGCCGCTTCCAGGAGGAGCTGACTGTGAATGGTCGCCGAGAAGCTGGTGATGATGATGGACGCCACGTCCTCCAGCGGCAGCTTGCGCTCGCCTTCGGCCGTCGTGCAGGTAAGCTGGCCATCCCGGCAACTCAGCGAACAGTGGGCGGCATCAATGTTGACGATGTGGAAGGACATGCGGCAGCACCGGTAAGCGACACCGGGACCAGTTTCGCCCGGCCGTTCGCAAATGCACTAACCGGAATCTCGCGTTCGCGATCAATGGCATCCGGTACGCCCGCATCGAAGTAAATGCCTCGGCCCGGGCGTTCGCCACAACCGAATATGCGGAGGCGGGTCCTTTGGCCGTCAGCTTCCTGAAGCTCTACCAGTGCGCCCTTCCGGATAAGCCGAATTTTGGCTCCAGGCTGTGCCGAACGCAGGCTGTCCACTTGCTTCCATACCTTGCGAGGGCGGATGATCTCAAAAGTTGGTTTCTCCCCGGCTTTGGTTATAGCGGCCACTCCGAAATTCTCGCCCAGCAGTTTGACGCCTTTTAGAGCCGCCAACTTCCCCTCATGGCCAGCCGCTGGCTCAAGTCCGTGGAGCGAACTCTTGGCAGCGACAAGATAAATCCAGCGCCATTCCTTGCCGGTGTCATGCAGCGTCTTACCTGTTTCGGCACCTGATGGGTTGCGGCGCTTGCGGGCCACGAGTACAACGAGCGGCTTAGTTGGATCTTTCGGGTCAGGCAATTCCTTCAACTTCTTGACCTGCCCGGCAAGTAGGATTCCCTCAAACCACCGCCGCAGGCGACGGGCATTGGGCGAAGGGTCATGCGGGTCCAGAACGCGATAAACCGTATCGTCGCAAGCCAACCCGGACGTGTCCGCCGGGATATGCTGAACCACGCGCTTCTCGGCCAACCGTTGGCGGATTTGCGCCTTGAGGGATTCGGGCAGCTCTGCAATATGCAGCCGGTTTTGGCTGTCCAACCGCGCGAAGCGAGGGAGGCCAAGCCTTGCGCAGAGGGCGCGAAACGCCGCCACCTCGTCTATGGCCTTCTCCTTGTCCACGCTCAGCTTGCCTTTGACGACGAACCGGGCGAGGGTGCCATCAAGGGATTGGTGCTTGAGCGGAACCAGGAGATGTGTCACCAAGGCGAGCGCGACGGAATCAACCGCGTGATGGAGATGACTGATTTCCCGCACGGCCTTCTTGGGATTGAAGTTCTTGCCTGCATCCCATTCGTTCATCCCTTCCGCCAGCACTGCCCTTACCGCAGGATTCACTGCGGCGAGTTCACCCCAAAGCCGCCAACTCTTCTCCCGGAAGGAGGCGGTCACCGCGCCCGTGACGGCAATAACGGGCGGACGCGCTTCCTTCGGCAGGCCGAAGAAGCTGGCTTCCAACTGTTGTTTGGCGAGTTTTACGACATAGCGGGTGTTGGCAAGGTCGGCAGGTGTGAACTCATTGCCTTCCCAAGCCACCTTCAACAAGAGTTGCTTTCGCCGCCAGCAGCGCGCTTCGTCGTCCGTGGGCTTCGATCCGCCTGCGCGAGCGCGCCTGAATGGGTCGGACTTTGGCCAGAGTGCGTCCACGTCCCGCCGGAACTGCGCCTCGGTCTTAATGCCAAACCGGTCCTTGTTGTGGTTGTTCTCTGGCAGGTTCATGTCCCGGATGAACTGGAGGGCAGTGCGTTGTCCCTTGAGCCGGTTGACTTCTGAGAAAGTGATAACTTGCGCCTCCAAGGCATCCGAAAGCCGCAGGCTTCGCGGAACAACATGGTCCTTATCCGCAGTGCCGAGTTGGGGGTGGGGGTTGGCAAGGTGGACAAACTCAATGTCGCGTCCAGTGTAAGGGCACTTGCCTTCGAGGTCAGCGAGAATGCGCGCTTTGCGAATCATCCCCGGCGAGGCAGCGAAAGGCCTTCCGTTCGCGTCGCGCAAGGGATTACCGTTTGCATCACGCAACTTTTCCGCCAAATCGGCGGAAACCTTCTGGTGGTGCGCCAGCTTGGCGGAAAGAGCTTGCGCCTTATCTTTGACCTTCATGCCCGACATCGCTTGGAGATCGCGGGCCAATTCGATGGTGATGCGAGCGATGCGCCGCTGATCACCGCCTGCGAATTCCTGCACGATGTGTTGTAGCAATCCTTCTTTGCGTTGCGGCTTGGCCCTCTCGCTGCCAGCCAAGATCAAAAGCCGGTGGCGTACGAGGTGGTTGTTCGTTTGCTCGGCCAGGTCTTTTACCATGGTGGCTTGTTTGACATCTTCAGTTTGTGCGAGGCAGCCACCGGTTTCTTGTGGGTGGATGGGCTTTTCCCTCCGGAAGACTTCTTGAAAGGCTTGTCGAAGCTTGGCGCGTGAGAAGCAGGCCCGGCCCCTGAGTTTCGGACAAAAGAACTCCGCAGCCATCAGCTTGTCGAGCTTCTCCTCGTTCACGTTTCCCCGCCTGTCCGCAACTTCCTTGCGTGCCGCCTCGCGGATGCGGCTGGCCACGGCGCTTCCTCCGGTCTTGTCTAACTGTTGGATCATCCTGTTGAGCGAGAGCTTTTTTTGCCGGAGCAATTGCACAAAGAAGCGGTGGCGCAGGGTGGAATCGCGATAGGACCCATTGGCATCATGCCCCGGATTGTCAAAGCAGGCCCAGGCAAGCCGGAAGGCGGCTGCACTTCCGTCAGCCGGAACCAGCTCCAAGCCGTCTCTCGCATTCGGATCCAACAAAAGTGTGTCGAGGTTGTGGCGGTCGCATTTGGTTTCTTCTGTGACAATCTGGCGAAGCTCGTTCTTGCCCTCGCGCACCAAACCGTCCTTGCCTGGTTTGTCAGCCTCAACCTTTAGGAAACCGAGGCGCCGGGCGCGCGCATCCACTTTGCACCGCTCATCGGCGGTAAGCGATCGGAGTTTAACCATCTTCCCGTCGCGGTCGCGGTACGTTTCGGAGCTATGCCCGATGCGAATACTCGCAAGCGTCATCGCCCACCGGAAGTTCAGAAACTCCGTGCAGTATTTTCCGGGCACCTTTGCCAAGACTCCTGCCTTGTCTTTGGCCTCTGCCTCTGAGTAACCCTCGCCGGTGAGGCGCTGATATTCTTCTGCAAAGGTGATGGGGCACTGCGCAATAATGCGGTTGTCGAAGCGGGGGACCAGTTGTCCAAAGAGGAGGCCGCCTTGGTAGCGATTAGGGAGCTTGAGGCCGGGATGCGGAATGGCCTGCCAGGCGAGCGCGTCCCGGTTGTCGCGGCCCAGCAGGGAGCGTTCAAGGTCGGCGTTCACCTGCGGCAGCTTGCCGAAGTGGGCTTGGAGGATGCGGCGCACTTCGCCTTCCACAGTGGCGCGAGGGAAGGCGGCGTTCATGCCCTTCGGTCGTTTCTCGCCCGGCAGGTTGCAGGACCGTTTGTCGCCTAAAGGATCAATGCCGCAAACCGCACAGAATGTTTCTGCCATTGTTCGCACGCCAAACTTGCGCATGATGCTTTTTGCCTCTTTTACCTTCTTGGCATCATCCTTCTCATCCTCAGTCGCAGAGGCGTCGTTCAAGATATTGTCCAGCGCGGCATCGTCCGAATCAGAGTTATCGCTGGCCGCTGCCCCAGCCCCGCTCCACCGCCGGTTTCCATCGTAGCCGCGGTTGTGGGCATACCAGCGGAGCACGTCCCAAAGCTCCGGCCAAGTTAGCAGGCGGCCACCCTGAAGGACGCGGGCGGCAAGCTGCCACGGCCAGGCGCAGCCGGGTTGGTCCAGTTGCGGCGGCGTCAAGCTGCCCAAGTGGCCAAGGAGAAGCTTCAATCGCTTGATCCTTTGGCGGGTGCTGCGGATGTGCCGGCGCTGTCGCCGGTAGGTGCGCCGGTCGCTGGCGAGACAATCGTCCGCCCGGAAGATCACCGCGCCGCAGCCAAGCAGATTGACGGAGAGGGCGGGATCGTCAGCCGACGGCGTGGCCGGTGGCGTTGCGGCGGCCCTTTGCAGTACAGCCCAGCCGATAGAGCTGTGGCCCACATCAAAAGCAAGTTCGAGATCGGGAGATATTTCCATTGCATTCATGACGTGGAAACGGTATTCTGAACCCGTCTTAGGAATCAAGACAAAGTTAGATAACGCAAACCGCTTCCCTGTCCGCCATGCGGTCACACCGGTTCAAAAGCGTTTCTTAAAGCAAACCGCCGGGTCGCTCCCGGCGGTTTGTTGCTTTTCAGCCGGGCGCTGCAAGGGAGAGACCGAGGGGCTGGCTCTCAGCCCTTTCATGGGCGGCACCTTGCGGGGAAAGGCTCCCGTCGTCAGGGTGACATGGTGCCGAGGTATTCCTGAGTGAGGACAAAGAACTCGCGGGCGTCGGCTGGTCGTTGCTGGTAGAGTCGCACGAAACTGCGGGCGCAGTTGGCGTGCTCGGCGGCGTCTTGGGTAAGTCCGTCGAGTAACTTCACATAGAGCTGTTTATCTACCGGATTGGCCGCGTTCTTAGCCGCCTCCAACAGTAGGAAGAGCGTGGCTATCACCTCCGCCCGCCGGCGGAAGAGACTCTTGCGCTTCGGGTCGCCGAGCTTGAAGAACTCGATTACCACCAGCGCCCGGTCGCGGTCAAACCCACTGGCTTTCTTGGCCACTGGACTAACTCCGTTGAAGGTGATGAGTTCCTCGGGATTGGTGTCAGTGCTACCAATGGGATAGAGCAGATAGGGCTTCTCCTTCGCACCTTTGGCTGGGTCGGCGAGCTTCAGGTCGCGGGGCGCGGCGGTGGGGAAGCGGTCGCCTTTGCAGATGGTGTTACAGACCTTGCAGGAAGTGGCGTAGTTGAGCGGTTGGTAAGGGAGCAGATAGTAACCAAGGGAGGAATCCTCCGGGGTGCCGAACGGCAAATCCGGCCGCGCAAACCCGGCCGGCGGCTTCCACTTTTGCACCGAACTCTTGGGCCGGAAATGCTCGACGTCATGCTCAATCGTGCCGTAGTCCTCCGACTCGCGGCGGGACTCGCAATAGGCGCATTTGCTGTGCTGGAGTTGCATGAAGACTTCCTTGATGTCGCCCCAGATGGACTGGGCGGCGGGTTCGTCGAAGTCGCCAACGTCGGTGAAGTGTTGGGTGCGCTTGGCCGCCAGCGCCAGCCAGCCCGGACGGGCTTTCTCGATGCGCTTCTTCAGTTCGGTCAGTGTGATGGCGTAGCGAATCATAGTGCCTCCTCCCCGCGGCTTAGGGCGGCGAGCAAGTCTTTCGCGGCTTGGAAATCACCCGCGCTCGAACGTGCCGTGAGCTGTTGCAGGCGCTGCTCTTTCGCCGGTGCCCGCGTGCTTTCCAGGCCAAAGAACTCCGTCAATAGCACTTGGTCAGCGTCGAGGCCATGCACGGGATGGACCACTCGCACCGCTTCACCGGTAGCCTGCGGGCCGGGTTGCACGAGAATCAGATTCATCCACTCCACGCTGCCGACGACCAGCGGGCTGTGCGTTGTAACTAGGAATTGTAACCGAGGCAGCGCGGCTGCCAGGAGTGGCAGGAGTTGCCGCTGCCATTCCGGGTGTAAGTGTAGGTCAACTTCATCCACCATTACCACGCCCGGTGCCGCTCCGAGCCGGACCGGCGGCGGGTAATGAGTGGCTAAGTGAGCCAGCATATCTCCCACCCAACCCAGCAAGGCGCGGATGCCATCGGACAACGCCGCGAAGGGCACTAATAAACCATCTCGCTCGAACAGGTAATCGCCTAACTCCACCGTGCCGGAAAAGCGGCAGCCAGCGGGAGCTAAGAGACGGTTGAGCAGGCGCTGCACTTGAGCGAAACGCACCGGGTTATCGCGTTGCACCTGGGGCAGCCACGCCGCCAGTGGCGTCAGCGCATGGGCCTCATGAAACAGCCCGTGCGCCCGGCTTTCCGGGACGCTGGCGAGCCGGTGTCCGGCGCGAAAAGTCGCCGTGTCTTCCACCCGACGGGTCGCGCCATAACCGACTATCAAGAGAGTCTGTTCTGGGGTGGCCAGGCCGCGGGGAGGCACCGGTTCGCGGTGAAAGACTTCCCGGCCCTGCTGCTGGGCAATGGTGGCGCGTGTGGTCAGCGCCGTGGCCGCGCTCCGCTTCCCTTGGCTAGGCGCGAAGAAGGAAGCTTCGATGACTGCCTCCGGCGGAGCGCTCGCCCGGAGGCCGGGAGTGGCCGGTGCGCGTCGCACCCAGCCCAGACCCTGGGCGGCGGCAGGTTCGGCCGCCGGTCCTAGCGCGGCCAGTGCGATAGCTTTAAGCAAGGTGCTCTTGCCGGCACCGTTGAGACCCAGGACTAAGTTAAGGTTGGGCCAGTGGGGCCGCGGCAAATCGGGACTGATCGTCGGCCGTCCCGGATGGAGAAACCGGACCTGGGCTTCACGGAATTTACCGAAGTTGGCGAGGCGGAGAGAGTCGAGATACATGGTGATAGTTACAAGTTAAGAGTTAGTGGTTCCGGCGAACAGGTTGATCGGGTCGGGCCAAGCGAGCTTCACGGCGCGAGGAGCGTGGCTCCGGCCGCGACCATGGAACGGGCGCGAGGCGGCGGCGGCGCTCTGCGGGGCAAAGGCACGGCCCCGCTTTCCTCCGCAGGCAAAGGTGAAGATCATATACATGTCGTTCGGCGCCGAGATTCAAGGACGCCCGAAGCCACGTCAGACTGAGTAGCCGGGCCTGGGATGTAAAGCGATTTTTCGGATGGGCGCGGGCCGTAAAACGACGAAGTGCGAAATATGCCAACTTCGCGGAAGCCGGGCGGATTCAGGTCGGAACGACGTTCACCCTCTGGTCTCTTAGCCGTAACCATGCAGCAGAAAGCCCCCCCAATGAACCGCAGAGACATAGCGCGGCAGAGCCGCAACGGAGCGGGAACAGGAGACAGAAAAAATGGAGACAGAAAAATGGGGTTCCTCTCTATTTTTCTGTCTTCAACCTAAAAAGAGCAGTTGAGCCGCAAAAGAACGCCGAGACCGCATAGAATCAATTTTCTTTGTGGTTAAACAACTGCTCGTTCTAGGTTCAATTTTTCTGTCTGCTGTTCCTGCTCCGTTGCGGCACTGCGTTAACTTCGGCCCACTACTACTGCCTAGCTGCGGTTAAGCCGCAACCAAACGGCAGAGCCGAGTAAACCGCAGAGGCGCGAAGAACGCAGAGATTGGCAGAAAGGATGTCTTCTCTGCGTTCTTCGCGTCTCTGCGGTTTGCTGGCTTTGCCTTTTGGTTGTGACTTCGCCGCGCTATGTCTCTGCGGTTCATTGGGGGGTTGCTCCTTTGAATAGACACGGCTGAGAGGCAACGTGCTGCCGGCCTCCTGCAGGCAGGCCTAGGCGCGCGATCTGCCGGCAAGATGCCGGCAGCACGTTGTCGCACCGCACTCCGCGTTCCCCGTTCCCCCGTTCTTCCTTTTGCGCCTCTTCGTGGCTCATCGGTTCGTGGTTTAGGTTACCGTCTCCTGTAGTAAGCCCAGGGCTGCCGTGGCCCTGGCGCTCCGCGACGGCCAGAAGCTGAGAGGCCCCCGGTTGGCTGGGTTTTGCAGAAGACTTCTGGCCAGACTCTCTGCTATGCAATACTCTCAGCCCCTCACGCACTCGCTCTGGTTACTGCCCGGGCGAAGGGCGAGGGAATGACTTTAATTTGTGAGCAAGATCGTCGGTTTTTACATTAGATTGCCCGTGAAGCTGCGCGCCGGCCTCTGCCTGGCGTATGGGCTGCTGCTGACTTGGTTTTCCCTGGCTCCGGCTTCGCTCGTGTACCGGCTCTATCCGACGTTTCGGTACGGCGACAAGGTTGCCCATTTCACCATGTATGGCGGGTTGGTGCTGCTGGCGCGGCTGGCCTGGCCCGATCCGCGCACGATCCGGATTCCCCACTGGATCATTCCCCTGGCGGCCCTGGCCTACGGATTCCTAATGGAAGTGCTGCAACGAGTGCTCGTCCAATACCATCGGACTTTCGAGTTCAGCGACATCGTGGCGAACGGGGTGGGGGCGGTCGTCTTCTGGTATCTCACCGGCTATGGCGTGAGGGCAGGGGGAAAAGCAGAAAGCTGAAAGCGAACGGTCATCTGCTGCTTTCTGCTACCGCGCTGCCATTTCAGAGTTCAGGTTCAACTTTCCGCATTCCTCCTGTGAAATCTTTTATCACTCCATTCTTCGAACCGTTGGGCGCGGTCTGGCTGCTGATGGCGCTGGGCGTGCTTTGGCTGCTCCGGCGCAAACAGTGGCGGAGCGCCGCCTGGCTGGGCGCGCCCACGCTGCTGATCCTGCTGCTCGGCAGCACGCCCTTGGCGAACATTTTGGTGGAACGTGCCGAGCAACCCTACGCGCCGCAACCGGGCACCAACCAACCCCCCGCCGACGCGGTGGTGGCGCTGGGCGGCGGGCACCAAGTTTCCCATAACGATCTGCTGGGGTTCACGACCGGCGATGCGGGGGCGCGCTTGCTCACCGCTGTGGAGCTAGTACGCCGGGGCCAGGCGAACACGTTGGTGCTCGGCGGCAGTTGGCCATTGTCGGAGGGATCAAGCATACCCGCGATGTCCGTGGTGCAGGACTGGGTCGCGGCGTGGCGTTTGACAAGCGGGGCGGTCACGAACTTGGGGATTTGCCGGGACACGCACGACGAGGCGGTGGCGTTCCGCCGGTTGCGGGATGAGCGCGGCTGGCAGCGGGTGATCCTGGTGACCTCGACGCTGCACATGCGGCGGTCGGTGGCCGTGTTTCGGAAGGCGGGCGTGGAGGTCGTGCCGGTCGCGGCGGATTTTCAGGTGGCGGGCGTGCCGCAAATTTCGGGACAGTGGTCGCCGTTTCCGCGTCAGCGCCGGTTCGTGCTGCTCTCGCTTTATCTGCACGAGGTCATTGGCGATTGGGTGTACCGCTGGCGTGGGTGGATTTGACCCAAACTGTGAAATTCAAATGACGAGTTACGAATGGCGAAAGAATGATGAAGCCCAAAGCACGAAACCCGCTGAGCCTTCGGTGAGACGGATCGCAAGGTTCGGCACAAAACTGACCTGGGGAGGCGTTGGCTTTCTGCACCCGGCTGGATAAACCGTTTGCCAAACGGCGGCGGTTGAGTAGGCTTCCCGCCCGGCCAAACGGCCTCATGCGACAATTCATCACTATCGCCGTCAATGCTTTCATGGAACTGGTCCGGCAGCCGGTGTTTCTGCTGCTGATGACCAGTTCGGCGGTGTTCATCATTTTCCTGGCCACGCCTTACTACTTCGCCTTCGGTGACGAGCCGAAGCTGGTGAAGAACAGCGCGCTGGCGGTGCTGCTGCTGACTGGGTTGTTTGGCGCGGTGCTCAGCGCCTCGGCCTCGCTGGCGCGGGAAATCCGCTCCGGCACCGCGCTGGCCGTGCTGTCCAAGCCCGTCGGGCGCGCGCAGTTCCTGCTGGCCAAATACGCCGGGCTGGCGGCGGCGCTGACGGTGATGACCGGCGTGAACCTCATCGCCGCGCTGTTGGCCAGCCGGATGGCGTTCGACGCCTACGGTTCCACGGACCTGTTTGCGCTGGGCGCATTCCTGGGGGCGCTGGCATTGGCCTACGCGCTGGGCGGCTTCAGCAATTTCTTTCTCCACCGGCCGTTTGTCTCGGACGCGGTGTTCAGTCTGGTGGTCATGTCCGTCGTGGCCTTCGTGGTGATCAGTTTCTTCAACAAGGAAATCCAGCCACAGGCGTTTGCCGCGGGCACGGACTGGCGGATGGTGCCGGCGGCGATTTTGATTCTGTTCGCGCTGTGGATTCTCGCGGCCCTGGCACTGGCCTGCTCGACGCGGCTGGACACGATCGCCACGCTGGCGATATGCTCGGCGTTCTTCCTGGCGGGGATTGTTTCCGACTACATCTACATGCTGCTCGGGGGCAAGCTGGATGGCGGTGGTCCGTGGTGGGCGTCGGTGCTTTACACGGTCGTGCCGAATTGGCAGCTTTTCTGGATGGCCGACCTGCTCGACAAGGGCACGACGGTTTTCCCGTGGAGCTACGTGGGCAAGGCGCTGATTTATGTGGCGTGCTATGCGGGCGCGGCGCTGGCGCTGGCGGTGGCGTTGTTTGAAGAGCGGGAATTGAACTGAGACGCGGAAGCGGGGATTCGTTGAATGGTTAAAATGTTAAATCGTTAAATCGTTAAAATGGTTAAAATGGTTAAATCGTAAATCCACAGCCGCCACGGCCGCCGATGGCGCCGACTATTTAACTTTTCACCAATCACCTTTTAACCTTCTAACATTTTTAACCCTCTAACATTTCCGCGCCGCACTGGTCCAAACACTGACCGGACATGGAACGAAGCATACAAAAGAACGCGTTGACCAACCTGCTGGTGCTGCTGGGGGTGGGCGTGGCGGCGTTTGCCACGGCGCGCTACGCGAATTCCTTCGCCGGCACGGTGGCCAGCGTCTATCTCGGCCTCGGCGTGCTGGTGGCGCTGGTGAGCGGGTTCCAAATCCGCCTGGCGGAGCGCGAGCGGTTGGAGCGCCTGGACCTGGATGAACTGGCGCGCGGGCAGGGTCGCGCCAGTCTGTTTGAAACCAGCGACGCGGAGACTTTCCCGGCGCGGCAGGCGCGCGAGTTGTTTGAGAAATGGTTTGTCCCCGGCTTCACGGTCGTGCTTTTCCTGCTGGAAGGCGCGGCGGCGTGGCTGCTCTGGAAGTGGCTGGCGCCACAGGTGGTTGGCGGCGCACCTCGCGCGCTGATCTCCGCCGGCATCTACGCGTTGTGCGGGCTGGTGCTGTTCATCGTGGGACGTTTCGCGGTGGCGTTTTCGCGGGTCGAGGAGAACCGCCTGTTGCGTCCGGCGGCTGGCTACCTCCTGCTCGGCGCTTACCTGTGCTTCACGGCGGCCATCGGCGTCGGGTTGGGCGAGGCGGGGTTGAAGACGGCGGACTTGCTCATCGGGCGGGCGCTGGTGGTTTTGCTGGGAGTGCTGGCCTTGGAAACGCTGGGCGCGTTGATTTTGGAAATCTACCGTCCGCGCGTGAAGGGCAAGGCGGTGCGGCCGGTCTATGAAAGCCGGCTTGTCAGCCTGATGGGGCAACCGGAGGGCCTCATCACCACGGCGGCGCAAACGCTGGATTACCAATTTGGTTTCAAGGTTTCCGACACCTGGTTCTACCGCTTCCTCGAAGGTGCGCTGGGCTGGCTCATTTTGCTCCAAGTTGGCGTGTTGCTGCTTTCGACGTGCGTGGTCTTCATTGACCCCGGTGAGCAGGCGATCCTGGAGCGCTTCGGTCGGCCGGTGGCGACGCTTGATCCCGGCGGGCGCTTGAAGCTGCCCTGGCCGATGGATCGCGTGTATCGCTACCAGACGGAACAAGTGCAGAGGTTTGTCGTAGGCCAGGACAAGGAAGAAGAGAAGGCGAACTCGCGCGTCGTGCTCTGGACCGTCGGGCATGGCACCGAAGATAATTTCCTCGTCGCCAGTCGCGCTCTCGCCCAGACGGTGGCCCCGGCCGAAGGTGCCGGCGAAACCACCGCGCGCCGCCGCCCGCCGGTAAGCCTGCTGGTGGTGAGCATCCCGGTGCAGTTCCAGATCACCAATGTCATGGCGTGGGCCTACACCGACGCCGACCCCGCGCAGTTGCTGCGCAACCTCGCCACGCACGAGGTTGTCAAATACCTCGTCAGCGTGGACCTCGCCGAGGTGATGGCGCGCGGACGGTTCGCCGCCGGGGACGCCTTGCGCGAGCGCATCCAAGACGCCGCCACGGCCCGCCGGCTCGGCGTGCGCGTCGCGTTCGTCGGTCTGGAAGACATCCATCCGCCGGTGAAGGTGGCTGCGGAGTACGAGAAAGTCATTTCCGCCATCCAGACCCGGCAGGCGAAGCTCTTGGCGGCCAATGCCGTGGCCATTCGCACCAACACCCTGGCCGACGCTCGCGCGGTGGAGATCACCAATCGCGCCTACGCCAACCGCCTGCAACGCGAGTTGAGCGCCGTGGCCCAAGCCTCCCTCTTCACGAACCAGATCATCGCCTCCCAGGCTTCGCCCACCGTCTATGCCCAGCGCGCCTATCTGAGCACGTTCGCCCGCTCGGTCGCCGGGGCGCGCAAATACCTTGTCCTGACCACCAACACCACCGACGTCATCCAGTTTGACCTCCAGGACAAGATTCGGAACGATTTGCTGGAGGGCCTGACCCCGCCGCCGGTGGACAAAAAATGATGCGCCATGAAGAAGAACCCTTTGATCCTGATCGTCGCCCTGTTGCTGCTGCTGGTGTTTGCCGCCCTGCTGTTCGCCTTCCAGGTGCGCCAGTCCGAAGTCGCCGTCGTCACTACGTTCGGCAAGCCCACCCGCGACCTCAACACGCCCGGCCAGCTTTACCTCAAGTGGCCCTGGCCCATCCAGAAGGTCTACAAGCTCGACCAGCGCATCCAGAATTTCGAGGACGACAAGTTCGATGAAGTGCTCACCGCCGACAGCTTCAACCTGCTGGCGATGGTCTATGCCGGCTGGCACATCTCGGACCCGAAGGCGTTTTTCCCGCGCTTCGCTGGCGGCTCCATCCCGGAGGCCGAGAAGGCTCTGCGCAGCCTCATCCGCAACGCCAAGAGCGCCGTCATCGGCCAGCATCCGCTCTCCGATCTGGTCAATACCGATCCGAAGCAGTTGAAGTTCGACGCCATCGAGAAGGAGATTCTCACCGCCGTCCAGGCGCAGCTCACCGCCAACAACTACGGCCTCCAACTGGAGTTCCTCGGCCTCAAGAAACTCGGGCTGCCGGAGACTGTCACCACCGCCGTCTTCGACCGCATGAAATCCGAGCGCGAGGTGCTGATCAACAAGACCCAGTCCGAAGGCGAGGCCGAGGCTCAAAAGATCCGCAGCAATGCCGAGCGTCAGGCCGCCGACATGATTTCCATCGCCGAAAGCCAGGCCACCGAGGTCCGCGGCAAGGGCGAGGCCGAGGCCGCGAAGTCCCTCGCCGTCTTCCAGCAGAACCCCGGCCTGGCCAGCTTCATCTTCCGCCTCAGCGCTTTGGAAAGCTCGCTCAAAGACCGCTCGACGCTGATCTTCGATCAAAACACGCCGCCGTTTGACCTGTTCCGCAGCCTCGTCCCCGCGGCGGCGCCCGCGGGACCGCTGGTTCCGTTCCCAAGCGTCCCGCAGCAGCCGCGTTAAGCCATGAACGGCGAACACCACCATCCCCATCCGGCACCCGTTCCGCCGCCGTCCCCGGTCAACACCGAGGACACCGGCGCCCAAGCCCTTGCCGAGGCGCTGCGCAGCAGCTTCGGCTTGGTCAAGATCGTCATGGTCTTTCTGGTGGTCGTGTTTCTGGTCTCCAACTTCTTCATCGTCGGCCCGACGGAGCGCGCGTTGATTCTTCGTCTCGGCGAACCGCTCGGCACTGGGGACAAGGTGTTGCTCGGACCAGGACTGCACTTCGCCCTGCCGTATCCGATTGATGTGGTGAAGAAAATTCCCATCAGCGAAATCCAGCGCGTGGACTCCACCGTCGGCTGGTACGCCACCACCCCGGAACAGGAGCGCGCTGGCACCGAACCGCCGCCCGCGACCTCGCTCCACCCGGCCGTGGACGGCTACGCGCTGAGCGCCGACGGCAACATCGTTCACACTCGCGCCGCCCTGTTCTACCGCATCCAGGATCCGGTGCGCTTCATCCTCGACTTTGCCAACGCCACCAACGCCCTCCAGCACGCGCTGGACAACGCCCTCATCAGCACCGCCGCGCGCTTCACCGTGGACGCCATCCTCACCCGCGACATTGCGGCGTTCAAGGACGCTGTCCGCCGCCGCCTCACCGAGCAGGTGGAGGTCCAGCGCCTGGGCGTTTCCATCGAACAATGCGACATCGAAAGCCGTCCGCCGCGCATCTTGAAAGACGCCTTCAACCTTGTGCTTCAATCCGAGGTCGAGCGCAGCAAGAAGCTCAACGAAGCCCGCACCTTCGAGAACCAGGTTCTCAGTCGCGCCGGCGCCGACGCCTCCAGCCGCGTCAATCTGGCCCAGTCCGAACGCGCCCGGCAGGTCCAGGCCGTCGCCGCCGAGGCCCGGAGCTTCAAGGATTTGCTGCCCGAGTACCAGCGCAATCCCGACCTGTTCGTCCAGCAACGGCTGATTGAAGTGATTGCCCGTGTGATGACCAACGCGCAGGAAAAGGCCTATCTTGACGGCCGGCCCGACGGTCGCAGCCGTGAGTTGCGCCTGCTCCTCAACCGCGAGCCGTTGAAAGCCCGGACCGACGCCAGCCCGCCCACTAAACCGTGAAATCCGAAACCAGAAATCCGCCAGCCGGAAGGAGCCAAGCCGAAGCGGGGCAAGCCGAAACTCAGAAACTCAGAAAAAGAGTTCCGGCGAGGCTCCTGCAGGCCACCGGCGAAGGCAGGGCGACGCTCCTGCGGAGCCGCGGCCAAAACGGAGCGCCGACAT
>CAINDV010000419.1 GCA_903847485.1 uncultured Verrucomicrobiota bacterium | reverse complement strand
TCCGAAGCCCTGTTGCATTGTCTGCGGCCGGCTGGAGGAGCCCCCGCCATGCTGACGCCAGACCTTCAGGCCGAAATACTTGCTCTGCACTTTGGGGACCGCAAGGCCGTGCGAGCCATCGCCCGGGCGCTTCGGATCAACCGCAAGAGCGTCGCCGCCGTGATCGCTCGCCGCTCGATCAGAACCGCGCCCGAGAATGCGGCGAGTCCCAGAAAATCCATTCTGGATCCCTACAAAGGCGCCATTCAGGAAAAATTGTTCCGGGACCCGGCCATGCCGGCCGCAGCCATCTACCAATCCCTCCGACGGGCTGGATTCACCGGCAGCATCAGACGAGTACAGGAATACGTGTCCGCTGTACGCGTGGAGCCCACCCCCAGGGAGGCTTTCCTCAAGTTGCACTTCGAGCCGGGGCAGGCCGTGCAGGTGGACTGGGGAGAGTTTGGAGATGTCTTCGGGGACGGCATCAAGATTCACGCTTTTGTCATGGTACTTTGTCATTCGAGAAAGCTGTTCGTGGAGTTCACCCGGTCTGAAAAATTCGAGGATTTCATCCGCTGTCATGAGAAGGCCATCAAGACCTTCGGGGGCGTCACCCATGAGGCCTGGTATGACAACCTCGCCACGGCCGTTACCGAGCGCGTCGGAAAATTGGTCCGATTCAATGCCAGATTTCGGGCCTATGTCGGTCATCATAATATTCGTCCCTATGCGTGCACTCCGGCTTCGGGCAACGAAAAGGGCCGGGTCGAGGACGGCGTCAAATACATCCGGTCCAGCTTCTGGCAGGACCGCAAATTCAAGGATTTTTCAGATCTTCAGGCACAATGCACCGAGTGGCTGAATACCGTGGCAAATCTCAGAGAACATCGGACGACTCGGCGGATTCCGCAGCTGGTCTTCGAGAACGAGGAAAAACCGCATCTGCTTGCGATCAATCCACACCCTTGGGAAACCGACGAAATTCTCTCCAAAGCAGTGCCCCCGCAATTCCACCTCACCTACGAGACCAATCAGTATTCGGTTCCCTGGACACTGGTCGGCATGGTGGTGACCCTGCGGATCGGGGACGAGGCGCTCCGGATTTTTTATGGCGGCAAGGTCGTGGCTACCCACACCCGATCCTATGCCAAACATCAGACCTTCACCCATCCGGCTCATCAGGAAGGCCTGCAAGAACGAAAACCCGGTGCCGATCACCACGCCTGGCAGGTGGCCCTTGTAAAAAACAGCGGGGAGTCCATGAGTGACTACCTCAAGTTGATCACCGCCGGGCACCGCAGTCTTCGCTCCGAGGTCAGACGACTGGTGGCCCTGATCACAGTATACGGAGCACCAGCCGTCAATGAAGCCACCCGCGAGCTGCTGTCGCGCGGTGTGGTGGGAGCCGAAAGCCTGGAAATGCTGCTCAAGGCAAAAGGGGCCATCGAGCGTGCCCCGGAGCCACTGCAGTTTGAAAGTCCACGACTCAACCGCATGACCGCCAGCCCGGACCTCAGCAAGTACGACGCCCTGCTGTTTGATGGTGCCGTAACCGAGGAGTCCTCGTCATGTCCGCAATAACCGAACAACTGGAAAAAGACCTCAATGAGTTGCGATTGCGCCACATCGCAAAGGAGGCGGCCGCAGATCTTGCCGCACTGACTCCGGCCGAGCGGGAAAAGACGGTGTCTTTGCTGCGGCGCTGGACCCGTGCCGAGCTGGCCGAGCGCAAATCCGTCACCATTCAATGCAGGATCCGAAATGCCAAGTTTCAAAAAATCCAGACCATTGATCAATTCAATTTCGAGCACAGCGTGTACACCCGCAAGCACCGCAGCAACTACGTGAGCCTGTTTGACAGCATTGAGACGGACGACTTGCCCTCGGCTGTATTCATTGGTCTGGCCGGATTGGGAAAAACTCATCTGGCCCGCGCGCTGGGTTACCGGGCCTGTCAATTGAATCTGTCGGTTCTGTTCACCAACGCCGCCGAGATGGTCAACCGGCTGGAACAGGCCAAAAAGTCGTCCTGTCTCGATTCCGAGTTCAGGAAGTACCGCAAACCTCAAGTCCTCATCATTGACGAGCTTGGCTACGTGTCGATGGACGCACCGGGGTCGAATCTGTTTTTCCAGGTGATTTCCGCAAGACATGACCAGGGTTTGGGCACAATTGTGACCACCAACCTGGCCTTCGGAAAATGGAATCAGATCTTCGCCAACGACGGCGTCGCCCATGTCATCGTGGATCGGCTCGCCTCGGAGGCTGAGGTGTTTTTTCTGGAGGGAGACAGCTATCGGCCAGTCGAACGAGAACATAAACGAAGCCGCAGGCGAGCCAAGGCAAAAACCAGGGCTTGATCACAGGCAAGGAGCTTTGGGTGGGTGTTGTTTGCAGCATCCGGCGCCCCATGCGTGGGGCTCGGCTCAAGCAGCAAGGCTTTCGCTTGCCCGGCACGCGATCCAGTCAGGCGAGGGCGCGTCCTCGCTCAGGCGTGGTCCAGGTCCACTCCGCGCTGGCCCATCGTAAACTGCGCAAAATGGCCCATTTCCTGACTGCGCCTTCCAGCTCCGGCTTCAGCATCGGCATTCCGGCCTCACAGCACCATTCCCGGACGTACTCCAGCTGCTTCTCAAATTGCTTTGCGACTCCCCGCTGTGCACTCTCGCCGCCCCGACCAAAATTTTTGTTCAGCAACAGGGTTTGCGGGGCGGCCGAGATTCAGTCGAGGAATCGGGAGCCTCAATG
>CAINDV010000418.1 GCA_903847485.1 uncultured Verrucomicrobiota bacterium | reverse complement strand
GTGCCGTGGGCGGTGTCCGTGACTTTGGCGGTGTAAGTGGTCGCACCTTTGAGCACAATCTCCGGGCCTGCCATGGAGTTATCCGCCACGAAGACCTGGAAGCCTCCAATGCTGCCTACCAGTAAGTCCTTCCGGGTGCCGCGCAAACGCTCCGCCCGGCGGAGCAACAACTCGCCGGCAATGCCCCGGTCGCGAATCTCCTGACCTTCGATGGTCATCACGAACTTATCGCCGCTGGTGTCCTCCCGCGTCGTAAGATCGCGACGCACGGCTTCCAGGCGCAGGCTCAGACGTGGTAGGTCGTCGGTAAGATGGCGCACGCGGCTGCGGAGTTTGTAGTGTGTCTCCTGGTGTTCGCAATGCAACCGGCTCAGGCGCGCTACCTCGGCGTCTATGCGCGCTTTCTCAATGACCAGTGGGTTGCCCGACGCGATGGCTTTAACCTCGGCATAAGTCAGCGCCGTGCCGTCCACATCTTCAATGCGGCGCAAGTCGCTTTCGCCAGTCATTACCTGGCCGATGAACTTAGCCTTAGTCTCCAAAGTCTGCCATAGGTAGGCGTCGAAGGACTGCTCCGTGACGTAACGATAGATCTGCACTTCGGAATTAGTGTTGCCCTGCCGTAGGATGCGACCCTCGCGTTGCTCAACATCGGCCGGGCGCCATGGAGCGTCAAGATGATGCAGAGCGATCAGACGTTCCTGCACGTTGGCCCCGGTGCCCATCTTCTGGGTGCTGCCAAAGAGAATGCGCACCTTGCCAGCGCGCACGTCGCGAAAGAGTTGCAGCTTGGCCGCGTCGTTGTCGTGGGCTTGCACGAACTCCATGTCAGCAGCGGGAATCCCCCGCGCCAGCAACTTGTCCCGCATGTCTTCGTAAACGGAGAAGCCTTGTCCCCCCGTCGGAACGGACAGATCGCAGAACACCAATTGCGCGGAGCGTTCGGCGCTCGTTTCGCGCCAGATCCGCTCAATCTGCGCAACAGCTTGGTTGACCTTGCTATCAGGATGATCCGGCAGACGCGGATCGTGGAGGCGAAGGTCGAGCGCGGCTTTGCGGCCGTCGGTAGTGACGAGCAGCATGTTATCCTCGCGCGGGTCCACTTGTCCGGTGCGCAAGGCATCAGCACGTTCCACGAGCGAAGTTACGATGGCTTTCAACTCCGGCGAGCACGGCGCGCTGATGACGGCGGGCTTGCTGCCGCGCAAGTCGGGCACGGGCAGCTTGAGCATCGCCTGCGTTTGAATGTCGGCGACCTGCCGGAATATCTGCATCAACTCAGGAACATTCACAAAGCGCGCAAATCTCGTGTGCATTCTGTAACCAGAGCCATCGGGCGCTAACTCCATCGCGGTCACCGGTTCGCCGAAAGTGGCCGCCCACGCATCGAAGTGGGCCACGTTCTGTGCTTTGAGGGTGTTCATCTGGAGGAAGCGTTGCATGGTGAACATCTCGGCGACGCTGTTGGCGATAGGTGTCCCGGTGGCGAACACGACACCGCCACCACCATTCACCCGCTGGAGATGCTGGACTTTCAGCAGCATATCGAAGGCGCGCTGCGAGGCCGTCTGCGGCAACCCAGCGATGCGCGTCATCTTGGAGACATAGAACAGGTTCTTGAAGGCATGGCTCTCATCCACCATGAGATAGTCCACGCCCAGCTCCTCAAACGTAAGACCATCGTCCTTCTTTTCGTCCGCGCAGAGTTCCTTGAGCTTGGCTTCCAGTTGCTTCTTGGCACGCTCCAGCGCCTTGACAATGCGTGAGTCGCCCTCCTTGCGCTGCTGTTGGATGGCCAGCGAGAGTTCGCGCAACTGCTCCTTGAAGAACTCTTCCTGCGTGGCTCGCGCTACCGGTATCTTCTCGAAGCTGGAGTGCGTGACGATAACCGCGTCCCAGTTGCCCGTGGCAATGCGACTCATCAGCGTCTTGCGTTTCAGCTTCTCGAAATCGTCCTTGGTGGCGACCAGGATGTTAGCGCCCGGATAGAGTGCCAGAAACTCAGAGGCGAATTGTCCCAGCATGTGATTGGGCACCACGATGAGAGGCTTGCGCGCCAGACCCAGTCGCCGCAATTCCATCGCGGCCGACACCATGAGGGCAGTCTTTCCCGAGCCTACCACCTGGGCCAGCAGGCAGTTGGGCGTCTGCAAAATGCGCCACACGCCGGCCTTCTGGTGCGGACGCAGAGTGAAGGCGGCGCTGGCACCGGGCAGCGTCAAGTGATCGCCATTGAAGGTGCGCAGGCGAGTTTGATTGAACTCATCGTTGTATTTGCGCACCAGGCGTTCCCGGCGCTCGTCATCCTGCCAGTGCCATGACTTGAAGCGCTCTTTGAGTTTCTCCTGCTTGTCGCGGGCGGCTTAGGTGGCCGAACCATTG
>CAINDV010000417.1 GCA_903847485.1 uncultured Verrucomicrobiota bacterium | reverse complement strand
CATGACCGGCTTGGTGGGCAGAATGACCGGGCCGTAATGCCGGGCAAACTCCGCCAGCTTGGGATGGAGCTCCGGATCATACCAGTCGGCTTGGATCACCCCCGCTTTCAGGTTGTCGGGCACCACCGTGGCGGGAACGCCGCCAAAGTGCCGGAACGCATTTTCCAGACACCGGATAAAGCTCTCGGAGGTCTGGCGCCAAACCACTTCACTGTAGCCCTTGCGCGAATGACTCAACACCGCGCGAAACAAATGCGGCCGGCGGCGCTGTCCGTCCGCCAGCACCCAGGCGCCCAGCCCAAAATCAACCTGCACCTCCTGGCCCGGCGCGCATTCCATCCGGCGAAACGGCAACTCCGTCCGGTGCTCCAGTTGGCGCACGAAACGTTTCACCGCGTCATACCCGCCGGTGAACGCGTGCCCGGCGACCAGATCCTGATAAATGCGTTGGGCCGAAAGTCCTGCCAGCAAACCCTGCTCGATCACGGCGGTCAGCGGGGCACATTGGCTGGTGCGCCCCGGTTTGGACCCGGCGGGCACAATGGCCGGTTTTGCAGCAGGCGCTGCCTCAGAGCCGGTGGGCGGAATGGCCGGTTTTGACTCCGTCACCCCCGGCTGCAAATAGCGGCCAACGGTCTCGCGGTGCACGCCCAGTTCGCGGGCGATCTTGCGCGCCGACCAGCCTTTGGCCGCCAGCGTAGTGATGGAATGTTGCAGGCTCACGTTGAGTTGGTTCATCGCGCATCAATGCGGCGTTGGCCGCCCGCTGCGCAATCCCACTCTCAAAGTGGCCGGTTTTCATCTGCCCATCCCTGGCTGGTTTTGACCGCCCGCTGACAGCGCCAATGGACACGACGCAAGAATAACTCGAACTTGGTGCGCCCATGCGGGTCTTTTACCTCAACTTGGACAGCCAGCCCGGCGGCGTGCCCTGGAGGTCTTTCATGAGGGCGCGAAAACACTGAACCCCGGAAAGCGTGCGAGCGCCATCCGGGGTTGTGAGTTCCCTTGCGGGTCACCGGGTTATTCGGCTTAGCCGAGCAACCGTAGAGCCGCCTGCGGCTGTTGGTTGGCCTGCGCCAACATCGCCGTTCCGGATTGCACGAGGATGTTATACCGCGCGTACTCCGTGCTTTCTGACGCCACATCCACGTCCTTGATGCGGCTGTTCGCCGTAGCGAGGTTCGTCTTTTGGACGGCCAACTGTTCGTTGGTCATGTTCAGCCGGGTCAGGTTCGCCCCAACCTGGGCGCGATCGCTGGACAACTGGGTGATGGCGCTCTTCACCAGACCGAGGGTTGTTACTGCATGAGCCACCGTGTCCACTTGTACAGAAGTCGCGGAGGCTTTCCCGATAGCCGAGTTATTGTTGAGGTCCACGCCCGTCATCAAGAACGTCTTGGCATCGCTGTCGATCGTGACTGCCTGATTAATTACGGTGGCCGCCCCGCTCGCGAAGAGGGTCACGCCGTTGAAGTCCTTGGTCGAGATGTCCGTGATGTACTTACCGAGTTCCGCGAACTCCTTGTCATAGAGTCCCCGGTCGGCGTCGGTCTTGGTGACGTCCTGTGACAGCACCGCCAGCTCGCTCATCCGGTCCAGGGCTTTCTGGGTCTTCTTGAGGAAGCCATCCTGCGTCTGGACGAAGGACACCGCGTTGCTGATGTTGTTGGTGGTGGCGTTGATGCGGTTAATCTGCGCGTCGAAGCGCAGAGAAACGCCGAGTCCGGCAGCATCATCCTCCGGGGAAACGATCTTCGATCCCGAAGAGAGACGTGTCAGTGATTTGGCCAAACGTGCGGACGAATCCGAGAGCAACTGAGAACTCTGTTGGGCCGATATGTTCGTGTTTATTACCATAACTATACTCTTCCATGAGCGGCCCCTCGCGGGGCCTTTTTATATTTAACGGCATCCATGCCGCGAGGCGGACTGTCAGAGGTATCCGCCGTATTCCTCGCT
>CAINDV010000416.1 GCA_903847485.1 uncultured Verrucomicrobiota bacterium | reverse complement strand
TGGCCGAAGCTCGACCCGGCGAAGCAGCAGGCGCTGACGCAGCGCTATTACGAGGCGCGGCTGAAGTATCTCACCAAGAGCGGCGAACCGGCGGAGAAAGCCGAGAGGCTCGCCCGCGAAGACGCCGCTGGCCTGGCCAAAGGCTCCTACGTTCCGCACGTCATCGAGCCCTCTGCCGGCGTGGACCGCCTCATCCTGGCGCTCATCACCAACGCCTACACCGAGGACACCGCGCCGGACGACAAGGGCAAGCCGGAAACGCGCGTCGTGATGAAGTTTCACCCGCGCATCGCGCCGGTGAAAGTCGGCATCTTTCCGTTGCTCAAGAACAAGCCGGAGCTGGTGGCGAAGGCGAAGGTCGTCCGCGATTTGCTCCGCCCGCACATGACCGTCTTCTACGATGAAGCGGGCGCCATCGGCCGCCGCTACCGCCGTCAGGACGAGGCTGGCACACCGTTCGGCGTCACGATTGACTTCGACACGCTGGGCGAAAAAGGCCCGGAGTTGCTGGACACCGTCACGCTCCGCGACCGCGACACCCTCAAGCAGGAGCGCGTCCGCATCCAGGATTTGCCGGCGCTGCTGCTGGCGAAAATCCGTTAGCGACGAGACGGCCCAGCGGGGGCCAACTTCCCATGAACCGTGCCACGAAAATCTCCTACGTGCTGATGGCGGCGCTGCTGCTGCTGATCGGCTTGCTGCACATGTCCACGCTGCTGCTGACGGGGCTGTTTTCCTACTTCGCCCTGGAGCGGCTGTCGTTTGGACGGTGGAAGCGGACCTCGGCCATCCTGTTCCTGGTGCTGATCTGCGCCCTGGCCTACGGGGCCTTCTATTTCACCAAGCAAGCTGTCGTCGCGCTGCCGAACATCGCCGAGACCACCGTGCCGGCGATCATTGGCTTTGCCCAGAAGCATGAGGTGGAGGTGCCCTTCACCGACTACGAGAGCCTGAAACAACTCGCGGTGGATTCCCTGTCCGACCGCTGGGCACGCTTCGGCACCTACGCCAAGACGATGGCCACCCAGGCGGCGTCTTTCCTCATTGGCTTGGTGGTGGCGGTGAGCCTGTTCCTCAGCACGAAGGTGAACCTCGGCGAAGCCGATGACGCGGTGAAAGACAACCTCTACGCCACCACCGGCACGGAGCTGTTGAGCCGCTGCCGCACCTTCTACGCGAGCTTTGTCACCGTCATGGGGGCGCAACTGATCATCTCGCTCATCAACACCGCACTGACGGCGGCGTTCTTGGTGCTGGCCGGCTTTCCGCACGTCACCGTCATCGTCGTGCTGACCTTCCTGTGCGGCCTGCTGCCAGTCATCGGAAACCTGCTGAGCAACACACTCATCACCTGCGTGGGACTGTCGGTCGAGCCGAGGTTGGCGGTGATCGCGCTGGTTTTCCTCATCAGCATTCACAAGCTGGAGTATTTCCTGAACAGCAAGATCGTCGGCCACCGCATCAAGAACCCCATGTGGCTCACACTCTTGGGCCTGCTGCTCGGCGAAAAACTCATGGGCCTGCCCGGCATGATCCTCGCCCCGGTGGTCCTGCACTACATCAAAGTCGAGGCCTCCCGGCGCACGGTGGCGGGCCATGTGTCGCCGGCCGAAAGCACCGCCGCCCCATGATTTAAGATTTTAAATCTGAGATCTCAGATTTCCTGCCGCCGCCCCCGGCCGGCCTGCTGCCCTGTGCCGACGACGAAGGGTTTCAACGCCACGCCCCGACGCTCTACATCATCATCGCCATCAAGCTGCTGAAGTTTTCGCTCTTCGCTGGCTTGGCGATTTGCCTCTACGCGATCTCGGACGACGACCGACCGGCGGAGTACCAGCAAGTGCTTCACCTCTTGCACCTCAACCCGGAGCAGCGTTTCTGGGCCGATCTCGCCGTCAAAGTCGGCAACCTGACGGAAGCAGGCCTGATCTGGGCCGCCGTCGGTACACTGTTTTACAGCCTGTTCTCGCTGGTGGAAGGCGTGGGGATGATCTTCCGCGCCGGCTGGGCCGGGTGGCTGGCGATTGGCGAATCCACCTTCTTCATCCCGATAGAAGTGTTGGAAATGATCCAACACTTCTCCTGGACCGTCACCGGCATCTTTGCCATCAACGTCTTCATCGTCTGGTATCTCCTTGCGAACCGCCGAAGGCTATTCCACCACCATCATCCGCGCGCGGACCGCAGATAGCCCATCGCCGTCGGTGAACAACCGCGCCTTGCCCCACCGCGCTGCCACGCGGTAAGTTGTCCCCGATGTCGCACGCTGATTTTGTTCACCTCCATTTGCACACCGAGTACTCGCTGCTGGACGGCGCTTGCCGGCTGGACCGGCTCATTGACCGGGCGCACGAGCTGCGCTTCCCTTCGCTGGCCATCACGGATCACGGAGTGCTCTACGGCGCGATTGATTTCTACCAGACCGCCCGTGCCAAGGGCATCAAGCCGATCATCGGCTGCGAGGTGTATGTGGCGCCGGGCAGCCGGTTGGAGAAGAAGCCCAGCAGCAGCGGCGGCGGACGCGACGTCTATAACCACCTCGTCCTGCTGGCGAAGGACGAGGCCGGCTACAAGAACCTCATCAAGCTCACCACCGCCGCGCACCTCGATGGCTATTACTACAAGCCGCGCATTGACAAGGAACTGCTCGCCACGCACAAGGAGGGTTTGATCGTCCTTTCCGGCTGCCTCGCCAGCGAAATCCCGGAGGCGATCCTCAAGGACCAGTTGGACAAGGCTCGCGACGCGATGGACTGGTTCAAGCAGACGTTCGGCGCGGAGAATTTCTACCTGGAGTTGCAGAACCACGCGCTGCCGGAGCAGGCGAAGGTGAACCAGCACCTCATTCCTTGGGCGAAGGAGTTCGGGCTGAAGTGCGTCGCCACCAACGACGTGCATTACGTCGAGAAGGCCCACTCGCACGCGCACGATTGCCTGATCTGCATCGGCACGCAGGCGCAGCTTTCGGACACGAAGCGGATGACTTACGCGAAGGAGCAGTTCTACCTGCGGTCGCCGGAAGAGATGAAGGCGCGCTTCGCCGAAATCCCGGAGGCGGTGACGAACACGCTGGAGGTGGCTGAGAAGTGCAACCTGGAGATCAAGTTCGGCAAGCTCCACTACCCGGTCTTCCAGGCGCCGGAGCCGCTGACGCGCGAAGCTTACCTGCGCCAACTCATCTGCGAAGGCTTGGAGCGCCGCTACACGATCAAGGCGCACACGAAGGGGAAGGAGTTCGTGGT
>CAINDV010000415.1 GCA_903847485.1 uncultured Verrucomicrobiota bacterium | reverse complement strand
GGCTCCGTGACCCTGGCCGCCCGCGCCGTCGAACATCTGCGGCCCCCAGATGAGGTCCGTGCCGGCCTCGGAGCCGTAGATGCGGAAGGTGAGGGTGTAGTCCGCCGTGGCCAGGTCCGTGCCGTTGGCATCCGTCAACTGCCCCTGGTAGTTGATGAGTGCCGGGACGGAT
Organism: uncultured Verrucomicrobiota bacterium; assembly: GCA_903847485.1. Classification (GTDB taxonomy): domain Bacteria; phylum Verrucomicrobiota; class Verrucomicrobiia; order Limisphaerales; family JAJXZI01; genus CAINDV01. The sequence goes on along the minus strand of CAINDV010000415.1, from coordinate 2,326 downwards.
TGGGCCGGAGCTTGGCCGCAAAAGAACCCAAAGAGCGCAAAGGGAAGCAGCCGCAGTCCCAGGAGCGCGGACATTCTTGTCCGCCTCCACGGCGACGGGCGTTCCCGAAGCGGACAGGAATGTCCGCGCTCCGGTGGCGTTTGAGGCTCGTCACCGCCAGCGCGGCATGGGGCGGATGGCAGCGCCAAAGGAAGGAATCGTTTCAGGTGCATGGTAGTTTGGGGTTTCTTTGGTTGGATTAAGCCGGATTTGGTTTGACCTGGTTTGACTGGGTTTGACTCGGTCACACTTTCCGGTAGGAAAACAGGGTCAGTATTTGATGATGTAGTTCACGTAGGCGTTCTTGGGGCGGGATTCGGAGCCGCCAGTCGCTCCGGTTGGGCTTTCAGTGTTATGCGGGATCGAAATGTTGCTGCCGTTCGCCAGAATCTGGGTTGTCGGACCGCCAATTTGAGAGTGAGTGTGCGATTTGAAACCGTCAGCTTGATAGCTGCCCACCGCGTTCCCAAGAGTAACCCCTTGGAGATTAGTCCGTGAATTCCGGTCGGGATCGCGCGGTGGGTTCTCGTCGGGCATCCACTGGCTATGGTCCACCCCACGTAAGAACAGTCCGCGGAGGTCGGGAATATTGAAGGTTGAGTTTCCATTCCCCGCGCCCCAACTGGGACCGATAACCAGCCACAGCGACCGGTAATCGTCTCGGGAGACCGGGCGACCATCGCAAATCCACCAGCCATCTGGGGGAGTGCCACCGGCAAACGCAACGACGGTACCTACGGGAACCAGCGCGTTGGTGACCGCTGGCGACAGTTTCTGGGCAGTGACTTGTCCATCGGCGATCTTCGTCGTCTGAACGGCTCCGTCAGCGATCGCAGAGGCGGTGACGGCCCAGTTTTGAATCGTTCGGGCACTGATCGCGCCATCAGCAATCGCCGCTGCGCTGATGCTGCTCAAACCAGAGCCATCGCCTTGAAACGCCGCAGCCTTTACTGTCCCAGCGACGTCCAACCGCTGCTGGGGTGCGACGACCCCCAGCCCCATATAGCCTTGGTCCCGAGTTATGGTCAACACGAGCTGGTCATCTGTCTTTGGAGAATCCTTGAACACGCGGAAAATCGGCCCGGCGCCGCCTGCTTTTACCACATCAAGCACAGCGGCGTTTGCAGTGGCGAACACATCCAGCCTCGCGTCGGGGCTGGCCGTGCCGATGCCGACGTTGCCTTGGTCGTCCAAGATCATCTTTGTTGCCAAGGCACCGCCGTATGCACGAGTCCTGAATTGCAGATTACCCCCGTAATTGCCATCCGACGGACTGGCTTTACCCCCATGTATGCTTGCCCATTCGGTGAGAATTGATCCGGTGTAATTGCCTCCAAAATTGATCTGTCCGCCCACATCAGCCGCGATTGGCGAATTGTCATACAAGCTCAGGTTCCCGCGGTAAGCGGAAGTCACCGCGCTTACAACACTTAGGCTATCTACAGGGTTAGCCGTGCCGATGCCGACATTGCCTGATCCCGTGATCTTTACCAGAGGCGTTGGCCGATTCTGGCCGAATGCCGTGTCAATGTCTGGGACGCGATAAAACCCGAAACCTTGGTCCTGTGAGGCGAGGCGCATTTCAACGCCGCCACCTTGTGCGTAAATGACCATATCTTCCCTAACTGAGGGGGACGTTGCTGCACCGCCTATGAAGAATGCGGGCGATCCGTCAAACGGGCGAGACAAGGCGATCATCCCCCCCCACGGATTGCCTGTGTTCGGCCAATTGAGTGCCACTTTGCGGTTGCCCCGCACCACCTCCAGTTGAGCTGTTGGCGCTGGAGTACCGACGCCAACGTTGCCGATGGCATCCACCGCCACCGCCGTGGTGGAGCTTCCTCCGGGCACCACGAGCTTCTCCGCGCTGTTGGCCTTGAAGGCAAACGGCGCGGTGAGGATGGCCTGGCGGGGCGTGACGGGATTGTTGCCGCCTACTTGGACCTCTACGTAGCGGGTCGCTCCGTTGAAGGCGTCGGCGATGGAACGACTTGCGGTGTCCGTCTCACCGAGCATGAGGTTGAAGTAGCCTTGCACCACCGGAACCTTGCCCCGGTGCCCGGTGGTGCCCGTCGCGCCGTCGAACACCTGCGGCCCCCAGATGAGATTCCCGTCCTTGGCCGCGTCGTAAATCTTGAAGGTGAGCATGTAATCCGCCGTGGGCAGGGCGTTGCCGTTGGCGTCGGTCAACTGGCCCTGGTAGTTGATGAGCGCCGGGACGGATTGGGCCGGTGCTTGGCCACAAAAGAACGCCAAGAGCGCATAGAGGAAGAGCCGCTTGAGGATC
>CAINDV010000414.1 GCA_903847485.1 uncultured Verrucomicrobiota bacterium | reverse complement strand
GAAGGCCCGCTGCGAGACGCTGACGTGGCTGGCAATGGTGATGGGCGCGAGGTTGAGCAACCAGCACTCTTCGCCGAGCCAGACGTGGTCGCCGAGGCGGAGCTTCCAGGGGAAGGTGATTTTGAGGTCCGGTTTGATGACAACTCCACGGCCGACTTCTGCGCCGAACCAACGTAGCACCGCGCACTTCAAAACCGACAGACTGTAAGGACAGTGCTGGAAAAGCATCCGGCTCACGAGCAGCCAGAGAGCCTCCTTCACCACGCCGGCACCGCGGTCGAAGTGAGGGTTCGCGAAACGGGAGAGGTCAACGGTCATTGCTGCAAGCTCCATCGCTGCTTCCTGCCGAAAGCGGGCGGGCGTCAGTTCAAGACCACACACGCCGGAGGCGCGCCGCCGCCGAGCACCCACTCGTATACCGACCGCATTTCAGCGGCAACTTTGGGCCAGGTGAACCTCTCCGCCACCAGCGCCCGGCCGCGCCGGCCCATCTCCGTTTGCTCGCTGGCTGACATGTCAAACAAAGCGCGAAGTCCCTGCGCAAGACCGGCGGGATGGGTTTCAATGCGAATGGCAGCCTCGCGCTGGAATCCTTCCGGCAGGTTACACTCGGGAGTCATCAGCACCGGCTTGCCCCAAGCCCAAGCTTCCAAGACCGACATGGGAAGCCCCTCGCTGAACGAAGGCAGGATGAATGCCGAGGCATGTTGGTAGCAAGCATCGCGGTCCTTGCCAAAACGCGGCCCAAGGAAACGGACGGAAGCGGAAACTCCGAGTTCCGCAACCATCTGCCGCAACGTCGCTTCATGCCCGCCCTGGTCCCAGCCAGCGATTACCAGCAGCCAGTCCGACTGCCGGGTGGCAGCCCAGGCGGAGATCAGGTTCGCGAGGCCTTTCTTGGGGTGAATGCGACCGAGGAAAAGCAGGCTTCGGCGGCCGTCATCTGCCTTGCTCCAAGGCGCTGGCAGTTCCGGAGGAGTGGCTGGCAAATCCACTCCGTTGGGGATTAAACAGACGGGAGACTTGATACCATAGGCGCGGATGGCGCTGACTTCCGGTTGGCAGAGGGCGCGCACGCAAACTGCCCGCCTCAGCACATTTCGCTGATAGAGGAGTGTGGCGACTCGTTTCCGCCAGCGGCCGCTTTTCAAGGCCCATTCGTCGAGCATCCCGTGCGGGGCAATGACGTGTGGTTTGCGACAGTCTCTAGCCCAGCGCGAAGCGAGGATGCTCGTTTGCTTCCAAATGGCAGTGGAGTACACCAGATCGAAGTTGCCAGCTTCAAGGGCCAGAGCCATTTTGGGACAACGGCCAAAAGACCTGGGGCCAGTCACCGGGAAGATCTGAGGGCGAAGTGGATCCCACAGCGGAAGGTCAGCCTCAGTGAACTCGTCCTCCGCAGCCAGCACTGCCACCCTGACACCGCCAGCGACGAGTGATTGTTGTAGGTGCCGCTCGGCTTCAAAGATGCCGCCATTAAGGCGCGAAGCGGAGTCGAGGATACAGGCGGTGTTCATCGCCGAAGCAGCACTTGGAGCAACACTCTGTCGAGAAGGCTTGGCTTGGGGACCGGAACCGCGAGGGCTGTGTTCACAGCCTGTGACAATCCTTTTGCAAAAGCTTCGGGACCCCAGAGGGCGATGATCTCCCGGCTTCGGCATCCCATAGCCTTCCGGTCGCAATTCGTAGCGGCGACTTGCGCCATTCGGTTGGCCATCTCCTCGACATTGAGCGGGTCAAAGGTAAATCCATTGCGCGCTTCCTCCACCAAATCCCGTGCGCAACCGCACCGGTTGGAAACCAGCACTGGAAGTCCGGAAGCCATGGCTTCGTTGACCACCAATCCCCATGGCTCCGTGGTGCTGGCATGGACAAAAGCCCCCGCCAGCGCGTAATACGCCGGGAGGTCGGGATATTGCTTGAAGCCCGGTAGGTGGATGGCTGTTTGCAGTGCTAAATCCGCGACCCGAAGCTCCAACTCGCCGCGCAAAGGCCCATCGCCGAGCAACACCAAGTCCCACGGCCGTGCCGACTCGGAACTGCGAGCGCGGGGTTCGGGCTTCTCGCCGCAAGTACGATAACGTGCATAGGCTTCGAGCAAGCGAATCAGGTTTTTCTTCTCGACGAAACGGGCCGACGCCAGAAAGTAGTGCTCCGGCAGCCCGTACCGGTTTCTGCTTTCTGCTTTCTGCTTCCCAATTTCCTCGGCTCTGGCCGCGAAATACTGGTTATCCACCGCATCGTAGCCCAGCGCCGTGCGTTCGCGCGGGAGACCGAGGGTGGCGAGATAGTCCTGGTGCGGATGCCCGCCGACAAACCCCGCAGAAAACAACCTGACGCAGAGGCGTTTGCCCCACTCCTTCCACGCCTTACGCGGTTCGTCCCAAGCGGTGGTTTCGGACATCACGACAGCCGGCACGCGACAACGCACGCACCACTCCAAAGCCGCCAGCGCATGGGGTTCAGACCAGCCCGGAATCAAGACCGCCGCAGGCTGCACTTCGGACAAGGTGGCTTGCACCCGCTGTCGTAAATCTCTCGCCGGGGGGGCTTGTCCCTCCAGATCAGAAAACAGCACGCGGCGATCAAAGCCCGCACTGCCCGGAACCAAGTCCCATGCATAGGTGGAGTCCCGGTCGAGAAGCTCGAGTGCCACGAGTTGCAGGCGGGCACTTGCAGCCCGTAAACGCGCGAAATGGTACGGGCCAATTCTCTCAAAAAGAATGGCGACTGGAGGCACGCGAGGAATCGGCGGGTAGAACCCTGCGCGGCGGCCGCAGCCAGGTCACTCCAGCCCGGCAGGGTTCAGCCGCGGAAGCGCGTGAGAGCGGGTGCGACCGTCAACGCGCCCCGACTGCGGCGCCGGAATCTTCCGGTGGCCACCGTAGCGTCAGCCACAGGCGTTTGAAGGAACCAGGAGCTGGTCTTGGACAATTGCTTGCGCTTGAACAGGAGCAGCAGCAACAACGGCCAAAAAGCCATCACCAGCCAGGCATACACGCCAGGCAGGTCGCCACCACGAAGCAACGGCACCAATGAGGCACACACCAAACAACGTACCAGCAGGGACGCGAACGGATGCAGCGGCGCGGCGATGGAAAACAGCCTGGCAATGACGTAGGCATAGATGAAGGAACCTAACACGACGCCAACCAGACCGCCCTCCACATAGAAGCTTCCAAACAGCGAGGGGGAGATGCCGAGTGTAGCTCCGCGCTCTTGATCCATGCCCGAAATCTTGAGCATGTAAGCAGTCACTGGCTTGTTGGGCCACCAAGCGCGCGGGATCGGCCGGTAGAGGATCTCCAAGTGCTCGCCGCCATAACGGAAAGGTAGCCGCGACGGGATGACCTGCTGCACAAAGACCATGCCATCCAACATGTTGGCGTCCTCGGCGGTCTGAAACCGTGCCCAGGCAGCCTCCAACGCCATACCTTCCATGTAATAAGCCTCGCCGCGTTTTGCCCCAGCGACGGCGAACATCGCCAGGATTCCGGCAGAGACGGCTGCCATGAATCCCAACCGTCGCGCCGCGCTATGCGACGCGCTGAGAATAACCGTACCAGCGATCAACCAAGACAGGAACTTAAACCGCCCGGAAACCCCGTAAGTGGTATAGAAGATGATGCCGACCATCGCCATGGCAAACCACCGGTCACCCGAGGGCAGGTTGCCGTAGCGCCATAGGATCACCAAGACAACCGCCACACTGCTCAGAATCAGAGGGAAAAGGTAAAGGTAGGCGCTGATCCCGAACGCCATGGAAAGACCGGAGGCCAATTTCCCCGCCACGATAGCATTGACCAGGTAGGTGAGCGGCAGGAGCACCAAGGCTGCGGTGAAGGCCTGTCCACGCACCTGTCTGGCAAAGGCGGTTGCCAAGCTGAAGCGCACCGGGAGAAAGGCTTGTTTTTGAAAAGCAAAATACGCCGCCAGGAAGACGCTTTCGCCCAGCACCATGGCTTGCAAGGCCGCCAAGGCCGTTTCGTTGGTGACATCGCTAAAACCCAGGTTGGTGATATTGCCCCACTCGTTCCATCCCATCAGCACGGTAAAGTATCGGTAGGAGCCGAAGTAAGCCACCATCGCGCTGGCGAGCAGTGGAACCTCATCCGACCGCTTGACGAAGCGCCAGACGGCGGCAGCTATCCAGCCAATCTGGACTGCGGCGAGAACCTTGAAGCTTAGTTCCATGCCTGTTCTGGGCTAACCGTGTCCCCCGCTGGTGGCCCCACGGAGGGTGCAGTATGGTGCAACGCGCAAGCCTTTCGGCACGACCAACTTTGATAGTCGGGCAGCGACGCATACGGGCGAAAACTCGCCCGCCACTTGAGAACAGATAGACATGGCCGCGAGTCTAGTCGGATTCCGCACACATTCAAGCACGACCGCAGCGATGGCCTCGGAGGAAACATCCGGCAGTAGAAAACCATTCTCGCCATCATGCACCACCGTCCCGCAATGCCTCGAAGCAATCACCGGCAACCGGCGCGCTTGGGCCTCTAACTGGGTCAACCCGAAACCGTCTGACAGTGTCGGAAAGAGAAAGACATCCGCCTCATCGTAGTAGCGCTCCACCTCGCCCCGGCGCACCGGGCCAACCCACCGCAAGTGAGGGTCCGCCAGTTCGGTTGCCGAAGGTTCAAAATCCTGCGGTCCAATCAGCCACCATTCAATTGGCTCGCCCCTAAGTCGGCGGGCCGCTTCCAGCACCCGCGCAGCACCCTTGCGAAGATTGACTTGCCCGAGAAACAGCACCCGCAAGGGACGCGCACCCGAAAAGCGATCGGGATACGCTTTCGGCGGAACTGCAGTTGCAGCGTTTTCGTAAATTAGCGGCACGACATGAACCTTCTCGGTCGGAACCCCTCCGCTGGCCAGCCCTTCCCGTGACCATTCCGAGTTGACCACGATGGCATCAGCCAGTTCACACTCCGCACGCCAGTCAGTCCAGTAGGTCGGTGGCGGTGCCTGCCACTGGCTCGCTAATCCAGGTTGTCGCTGGTGTTCGGCCGCCACGAGCTCAGCCTCCACGGGACCGGGATCAATCTGACCGAGCACCGTAGTCCAACCCTGTGCCTTGGCCCAGCGGAACGGTTCCAACGCTGCGTAACTGTAGGCAAATAACACCCTCCGGGAATCCGCAAGCGCAACCTGCCGGTGGCGAACAGCAGACTGTAGCGCGGTCACGACCCGACGCTGGAACCACCGGTTACGCTCCATGATTAGATCCCAACCTTGCAGGTTACGCCGGTGACGCGCTTCGAAAAGCAGCCAACTAGCGGTAAAGTCCGCCACCCGAGCGGTCGCCAGTTCGGGATGAAACCTCTCCCGGAGGCGCCCTAGCAACCGCGATAGGGGGAGACAGTCGACCGCTCCCGGTCGCGCCCAGGCCTCCGTAATCAAACCAGCCAAACGGCACTGCTGGTGCAAGGCGCGAGGAACGGCGTAGTGCTCACGGGCACCGAGTTGAACGCAAAACCAGTCAGGCGGCATGTTTACTGGCGCTGGCAGAGCGACTTAGGAACGGTTTCTCGATAACGAAATGCAGCCCGTACGACAGCAATAGCGTGAGGCCCATGCCTGCCCACACCCAGCCGAAGTGGCGGGGCAAAACGCCTCCCTCACTCCGGCTCATCAACCAACCACCTAATAGCACCAACACGGGAAAGTGCGTGACGTAGAGCGTGTAGGACATGTCCCCCAGCGGCTTGAGTTTCTCCAACCAACTTAGCCGCTTCCCCCGAGCCTCAAGAGCGAATCCGGAGGCCAACAGTGCTGCGAACCCGCACCCGATAGCTAAGGACCGTCCGTCGCCAACCAGTGCCCAAACCGCGCCCCCAATGGCCATCGCCACCACCGCTACCGTCTTCCACGACAGTCGAATCCGCCCCGCGTGAACATCTGCCAGCAACACCCCCAGCCACCAGATAAGCATCGCGGAAAACACCTGCTGAAGCAGCCGTAGCGGCCAGTAGTAGGACCAGTAGCCGGCACCAAACAACAGTGTCATCAGAACTGTCGCGGCCACCCACGAGCGTTTCGTTATCCACCAGAACAGCGGGTAGCGCATATAAAACCACCACTCGAACTTGAGCGATCATGGCGGCCAGTCGGTGCCGAAAGCCGGCACATAAGCATCCATCAGGAACGCCAGGTTGCCGCCCAGCGTCGCTAACTCCAGATGCGGCACCACGTTCTCATTGATGTTCGGATAAGGCGTGTTTTGGAAATAGACCGGGAAGCCTTGCCACTGGCCAAAGGCATCCAGACAGAAGCTCAGCAAGATCGCCGCCAGCAACGGTGGATAGAGCCGGCGGGCACGGCGCCAGACAAAGGCGGCCCAGCCGAAACGGATTCCGCTGGCAGATGGAGCCGCGAGTTGACGGGCGTAGCGCAAGTGGATAACGAAGCCCGAAAGGACGAAAAAGAACAGCACCGCCTCGTGCCCGTACTTGAAGAGCGAGAAGAAATACACCCCCAGCTTACTCGCCAGGGAATAGTCCTGCGGGTGCCGGAGATACCCATCAGAGTAACCTTCCCATAGCAACCAGCGGGCGTGCCCGACCATGACATAGAAGGCCGCCAAGCCGCGCAGTCCGTCGAGGAAAAGCAACCCGCCCGCCGACTGCGAACCGACGCTTGGGCTAGAGGAGCCTGGGGTGATGGTGCAAGCGATAGCGCTACTCCTTGGGTCGCTGACCGATGACGCGGGCCGGATTCCCAGCTACTATCGCGTATGGTGCCACGTCCTTCGTTACCACGGACCCCGCCCCTACTACCGCCCCCTCACCGATACTCGCGCCAGACAGCACCAAGGCACCGTAGCCAATCCACGCCCGCTCGCCGATCACCACGTCCCCGCCACGGTCGGCGATATCAGGCGACCGTGAATCGTGCCCCAGCGTCAAGATCGCGGCGCAAGGACCAATGGAAACATCCACGCCCCTTCAGACGCGATATGTCAACGCCCATTGGACGCCTGGCATAGTGCTCGAACAGTCCGGTCTGGCACCCGACGCTAAGCGGTTAGAGTGCCACTTTCTCCCATCTCCGTGTCGGCTACCACCGCCCAACTTATGCGTTGATTACGGCGGACACGATAGGAGGGCTTGCGGCGGCCTTGATGAAAATGAAGCACCTCACGACCAGATAGTGCGCTTCATAATTCCAAGTCGGCCAACCATGCCCGTACCAAGGGCAGCTCCTTTTCCGGAAAAACTCCCGCCGTCACGAGCGCCTCGTAGCAGCGCGCCAGGTTCCGACCGACGGAAGGCTCTCCAGCCTGCAATTCCACGCTTCCGAGGATCCGACAGATCTCCCGGTTCCGCTCATAGCCCGGGATTTCGTCCCGGAAGTCCCGCATCAAGTCATGGGGATTCCGATCCTGCACCACTTCGGGCGCATGAAACACCACGCCCAAGCCTAGTGCCCAGAGGCAACGCTGAGCTACGAAGCTTTTCCAAATATCACACATCCGAAACGAACAGTAACTGGGAATGTAGAGGAGTGGATAAGCCACCGGCCACCACCAAGTGGACTGGGTATTAAAAGGGCACCAATTGCCAGCCTCCAGATAGACGCTTCCCCCGTTCTCGAAGTTGAACTCCCGGTCCAGCACCAATCGCCAGATCGCATCGACATCCGGCGAGCCATTGACTAACCCCTGCTGGATCGGCGCCCGTCTGGACTCAACAAACAGCATGGGGCTAGGCACGGCGGCGTGGATCTCCTCCAAGGGTAGCCCGCGCGGCCAGATGTTCTCCTGCGAGAAGTAACGATAGACATTCACCCACCGGCTTCCGGCCCCCGTCACGCTTCGCCCGCCATTCAGGAATTCAGCACGAGGCTGCCAGTCTTCGTTAGGCGCGTTGTCATCGTCGGTTTCGTAGATGCAAGCGGCACCCCGGCCTATTGCTTGAAGATAGGCGATGTTCTTGCGAGCGTAATGCTTTGTTGGCAAGTGTTCAGCCAAACGAAAACGACCTGATTCCTGCTCGGCGAGCGACAGGAACTCGACCGGCCATGGCACGCCCGGCGGTCCATCGAAGCGCTGCGGTCCTTTGGAATCACCGGCGACGATTAGCTTCCCGTTGCTTGAAGCGAGGCGTTCGACCAAACGACGAACACTGGGAGTCGGTTCCTGAATGGTGGTGATGACGACGTGCAGCATGGCGTGGGGGAAGGCAGAAATATAACAAGGCGGCTAGGTCAATGCCCGTCAGGATAAAGAGCTTCCCGAACGCCCCGAGCGTTACGCTCCCAAGAGTTCTCCTCAGAATACCGGTCCCATTGCGGATTGGTGGTGGCTGTCAGAATCCGGACGATGCCGTTGGAAACTGCAACCACATCATCCGGAGATATGAAAACACCAAGTTGGTAGGCTTCCACAGAACCGCGGAGCGGCCCCGCGCCCGAGGAGGCGAGGACCGGCTTGCGGCAAGCGATGGCGGTATTGAGCACTCCACTGGCCGAACGAAACTTTCTGCTGTAGCTGAGCAACACGATATCGGCGGCGGCGAAGAAATCCCCGATTTCTTTGTCCGGGATGTGCCGCAGATCCCAGCGACAGCGCCCATGAACGCCCAGCTCCGCGGCCAATCGCTGGTAATACCCAGGTGGTCGCTGTGACACCGCGCCGCCCGATCCAGCCACCAGCAGCTTGACCCCGGCCGGAGCGTTTACCATGGCCCGCAGGAACAAGTCCAAGTTCTTTCCGTCCCGAATCTGGCCGAAGGAAAGGAAAACGCGGTCGGCTTCCGTGAAGCCTAAGCGTGTTCGCACAGCCGCGCGTCCTGCTAATGGCGAAGCCACCTCGTATGGTCCGTGGGGAATGATGTGCGTCCTGATATCGCTGGGCCGGCGACCTCCGAAATCAATCGGAGTGTCGTCATGGACAAAGACATGACGGACAAACGAGTAACCCTGCCGCACGCTCCAACGATGCCACCAGAGCGGGCCGACCACGAAATCGCGGATCGGATCGTGGGCGACGGTGCCGATCACCACGCCGTCCCGCGCCAGATCTCGCAGCACCGGGGACCACAACGGCGCGAAATACTCGTGGTAACAGGCAAACAGAACTCTATCAAAGCCGCCCTCCCGGGCCGCCCTTGCCGCCGTCTGCGCCACCGCCCGCGCATCGGTCAGCTTCGCCAGCATCCGGGCTGCCCGAAGCTGGTTCCAGACCGGTTGCCGGGAAAGGTCAGTTCGAACGTCCAACCCTGCCAGGCAGTCTGTCGGAAAGGTCGAGCGGCACAGGAACATCACCTCCACCCCGGCCCCAGCCAATGCCTGGCTCTGCCGGATGGCATATTCCGCAATACCGCCCGTGTCAGCTTCGCAAATGTAGAGGAGACGCACTTGAGGGAAGCGGGATGAAAGCCGCGCCTTGAAAGACAAGCGCGAAAACTACTTCCGGAATTACTTCCGGCTTAACCCCGCTCGCTTTAGGTTTTGGACCGCTTTCTTCTCTCCCGATAGATTTCCGGGGTCATCTCCCACAGCCGCCGACGGCAATCCCGGCAATGGACACGGCCACGCCACATGCCGTCGGCGTAGCCGCGCAGCCAATGCCATTTGGTGCCGTAGGTGAAGACTAGCAATCGAATGACAGGGCAACCCACCCCGTCCCCCCGCAGCCTGCCGCTCGCCTCCCACATCTTCCATACCTTGCCTAACACCGAAAATGCACCCAGAACCAGAAGCGCGATCCCGGGCCAGGGGGCGAACGGGACCACCGGCCATAAACCAACCAAACCAAACACAAGACAGGCTGCTTCTAGCGCCAGGCGCCCACCAATCAGGATCACGTCCTTCCCCCGGATGCCCGCCTCGCCATCGCCCAAGCCGTAACGATACGCCTCCTTGAAAAAGCCCTTGAGCGATTCATGGCGGTGCCAATAGCACCGCACCTTCGGTGCCCCTATGCGCGGAACCACCGCCTGCTCGATCAGGTAGTGGAACACCGCATCGTCCGCGGCCAGCGTAAGATCCTCCGGATATCGCCCCAGCGCTTCCCATACACTCTTTCGGTAAGCAATGGATCTAGAGGAACTGTAACTTTCCGCCGTCGCCTCCAGGCGCTGGTCGCCCTTCAAGGCCCACTCCGTCAACGTCCAAGGATCTTGTATTTCCCCGCGCTTCACTGCCCAACTGCCGATGACCAACTCTACCCCAGCATCCACCTCCAACGGAGCCACCAATTCCTCGACCCACTCCGGATCCCAGTTGCATCCGATGTCGGTTGAGACAATGATCCCTCCCGAGGCCCGCTCAATCGCTAGGTTCCTACCTCGCGCCACGTTGCACCGCACTTCCTGTAGCGCTTGAAAAAACCACGGGCGATCAGTCCGCGCCGCCTCCGCCTGCATCAACTCCCACGTGCCGTCCTTTGATCCTGCATCCACGACGATTATTTCATCCGGCACCCGCGTTTGCGCCACCATTGCGGCGAAAAAGCGCACTAGGCCGGACCGGTCGTTGAAGATCGTGGAGACGAGTGAGATCATTGTGAAGGCGGCGCGTCCTTGTTCAAAATAATGATGTTTTCGCCAGACAGAGAAAAGGCGATGTTGTCCAAATCCGCCATGGCCCGAAAAAAAGCAGACGAACAACCGGGCCGGAGCCAATCGTGCAGTTCGATGACAATCACGCGGACACGATTGATCCATCGGCCATGCAGTGGATCGCCAAACAGTTCCTTTTCTGCCCCTTCGATGTCGATCTTCAATACGTCCAGCGAATCCCATCCGCGCCGTTCGAGGATCTCTGGAATCGTCAACACCTTCACCGTTCTGGTCCCAACTACACCTTCAGTGGAGGGCCCGACTTGAAATCCCAAGCTCCCGCTCGTTTCCAGATTGCGAATGTTGACGGCCTCGTGTTGAGGCCAAAGAGCAGCCTTGACCATCTCGACATTCGGCAGGTGTCTGGTATTGCGAACGGCTTGGTTGAAGTTGTTGTCCTCAGGCTCCAAAGCGACGATTGTTGGAGTCCCTAGGCGTTTGGAGAAAAAGACGGAAGCAAGTCCAATATTGGCTCCCGCGTCTATGACGGTGCGGATTGGAGCCAAAGGTTCCAGCGCCCCGTAGCAGAGATAGCGGAAAATCTGCTCGAAGACGATCCAATCACCACCGTTGGGGCGAAGTGAGAGACAATCGTAGTAGGCGGTAGGACTGAGTTCAACTGAGTTACCCTTGGCCAAAAGATCCCGCTTGATCTTCCAGGCATTCCGTGGCCCTATGCGCGGATTTTTAGCAAGTTTTAAGAATTCCAACATAAGCCGATACTGTTGAGTTCGGTGTGGCTCAACCTAACCAGTGGACCGATTTTGTGGCAATTCGGTGGGCAATCCCGGCCACTGGTGCCAGTATGAACATCGTCACCCATCCCACTCCGAGTCGTCCGGCGTGTTTCTTCAGCCGGCATTTGCCGCGCCCCTGATGGTGCAGAGTTGCCAGTTCAATCTTTCGTCCGTTCGTGGCAATGGCAAATGGCAGACCATTTGTCCAGACCAGTCGCTTGAACCCGTCCGCATCGCTCTGGAAGCCACGAACCTCTTCAAGACTTACATCGAATGGTGAATCTTCGAAGATCCCTGAGTAGTCGCCCAGCACATCGGGGTGATCCTTCTGAAACCAGTGAAAGAAAGTCATGTCGGAAACACCACCACCACCGCAATTCGCCACCATTTGCCGGTGCCATTGCTGCATCCTTTCCTCTGCGGGCGGGTCGGCATACAACGCCGTGATAAAAGAGCAGAGCCGCTGCAACGCCGCCAGGCGATTGACGAAACAGACGTGGGCGGAATAGCCGGTGTAGGTAAGTCCGAACTTGACGGTGCGCGTCTGTTCGACGTCAACGTTTCGCGTCAACAAAACGTCCGTGTCCAGATAAGTGCAAGCGTCCAAGCCGCAGGCCGCCATGAACTCGGCCAGAATGAACCATCGCTGGATGCAGAAAAGTTCGAACCCCACGCCAAGCTCGCTGTGATGACGGTAGATCCGGGCAAACTCATCTGCCGCCTTGCGGAAGCGCTCTATCGGCCACGTCTGGGCACCGAACCGGCGCGCCACCCAGCAGCCGTAGGTGTTCCCAATGAAATGTACTTTCCCGGCACCAAATTTCCGCCCGTTCAACAGGGCCAAGGGCACATACCAAGAATAGCCCTTGTGGATGTAAACGAGGTCATGCACCAATCACTGTAGAAAGGGCTGTGTCAACCGTCTCGCGGTGGCACTTGGTAATCAAGCGGATTCCGAAGACTTTTCGGAGAGCAATCGAACCACCGGTCCACGCACAAGCGCGGAGCCACCTGGTCGCCTCAGCCAGAAACCGTGCGGCCCATTCGTCGTTTCCATCTCTTAGCGCTTTCCGATAGCGACTCTCAAAAGTTCGCATGATGGTTGCCCGCTGCGCCGCCGAAGGGGCTTTACCCGACCGGGCCAACGTATCCAGATTGGTTTCAATCACTTTGTTCAGCCCCTCAAACCAGCGGTCCGCATCCCTGCCGGAATTCCGACTGTTGGGGGTGTTGACTCGATAGAAAGCCCCGGTGGACTCTGACCATGTCACCGCAGCACCTTGTAGAGCTGAGAACCAAAAGGCGGTGTCTTCAGATGGCCAGCCATCCAGATGTTCGAACCACCGAATCTTGTCCCCTAGCCAGTCGCGACGCACTAGGGCCGCATGCACGGCCCAAGGAGCAAAGGCAATGGCGCTATCAACAAGGTGGCACGTGGCCCCGCGATAACCGCATGGATAACGCACGGTCGCTCCTTCCAGCACGCCATCGGTGAACTCTTGCCAACACCCGGCAATAATCCGGGCCTTTTCATGCCTCTGAGAGGCAACCAACTGTTCATCTAGATACGTCGGGGCGATCCCATCATCCGCATCCAGGAACAAGACCCAGTCACCGGTCGCTTGGGCTAGGCCGAAATTGCGGGCGGCACCGGGACCGCGCTTCGGCGAGGCCACCAACCTGATGCGGCTGTCCCTGCCAACAAAGCGGCGGACTTGTTCCGGGCCGTGATCGGAAGAACCGTTTTCCACTACGATCATCTCCCAATCCGATCGCGTTTGGGCCTGGACCGAGCGGATGGTTTCTACCACATACCGCCCCTTGTTGTGGAGCGCAGTGATGATTGAAACGGTGGCCATAGTTAAGGGTGGCCGGCCTTATCCAGAACTGACGCTTTGAGCCGAGATCCCAAGTCATCTTTGACCCAGTCAGCAGCCCGCAAGAATCCGCTTCGACCCATTTCCTCCCAATACCCACGGTTCACCCAAGCCCGTTCGAGAGTCTCAGCGACTATCTCAGGATGCATCCCAGGACTGATAAATCCTTCCATTCCGTCACGCACAAGTTCGGCGTTACCGCCGGCACGTGTGACGAGGGCAGGACGTCCGCAAAACAACGATTCAATCAAAGCTAATGACAAACCCTCCGAGTGCGAATTTAATATGTGAAAATGTTGGTTGCTCCAGATTTTACGGAAGTCACGCACATAGCCGCAAAGATCAACCTTGTCACTTAGCCCATAATGCCGGATCAAATCTTGTAAATAACGTTTGTCCGGTCCTTCACCAAAGAAACTCAACCGCCAGTTACGCTCACGCCATTGAGAACTTGAGAATGCCGCCAGCGTATGATCCTGACATTTGTGGATGAGCTCAAATCTTGCAACAGTGGCGAAACGAATTTCGTTTGGATTCTGCATTGGCCATGGCAGAGGTTTTGGCAGACGTGTCCGGATTGGATTTGATAGAATTGTCGCTTGTGGTAGAGAAACGGCCAGTTGCCTTTCCAGCATGTTAGCATTTTGTTGGGAAACGAAAATTACCAGTCTTGCAGAAGTGTAAATTGGCCCTAACAAGTTTCTTTGGCAGTCTCCCGCTACCAAACCTTCTGCGTTTCCCTGGACAATCATTATCAAAGGAACCTCCAGACTGTTTATTAGTTTCAGCAAATCAGGCTGCCAAACCGGGTCAGCGGGGGCGCCAACGGAAATGCAGACCAAATCCGGTTTCCACTTGGTGAGTGCGCGGTAACGGTTCAAAAGCCCGATGTTCGTTGTTCGCCGCGTCAAACGGTTGAGTGGTTCCAGTCGAAAAGCTTTCCCACCCAGACGATTGAATTCAACCAACTCTTCGGATGATGTGATGGCCACATTGGCCCACACCGCCACTTTATGACCTGACTGCAATAATTCCAAGGCGAGCAGCTTCCACATTTCTTCGCTGCCGGCCCAAGAATACCCACCTACAGTTGAAATAATTGCAATCTTCATTTCTGGCTTTCATATCCCATGCATTTTGCTGGCACACCCGCCTAAGTTTCGCCGCCGGGAAAATTCTTCGGACGACCGCGCCTGCGCCAATGATAGCGTGGTCGCCAATCGTCACACCCGGCAGGATGGTCACATGACAGCCAATCCAGACATTTGATGGTGAAGCTGGTCTCCATGAACCGCCGGTGTTCCGGTTCAAAACTCATAACCACTAGCAGTGCATCCGCGCCGGCCAGCAGGGCGGCACGGATGCCCTACTGGTGGATTGAAACCCAGGGTAAATGCCCCTGAGCTTGGCCCGTTGCAGATCAGCCGCAGGCCAGCCCGTGTTTGGCCCCGAAACGATAATCTAAATGTAGCTTCATCCGTTCAATGAACAAACAAAGCGTTCGCCCACGGAAGTTTGCAACCGACCCTATATGCGCCAGCCAGAACTTGCCACATTTGGGCAGAAAACAGTTCCCAGAGCGCGAAACCACCTCACCCTCCCAGGCAATGACCTATATCGCCTCCATAACCACGCAGTTGTTAGGCGGGATCACATCCTGCGTGGCATTGCTGGCTTCCTGCAAAACCGGAGTAGTTTGCAGAATCCGGCGTGGAGATGTTCGCATTCGAACATGCTGAACATTCCAGGACGGTACTTGCCGGTAAGCACCGCCCACATCATCCAGCTAAGCGACGCCCTCCAATGCTTGTTGTAAACAACAACAAACTGCAACATTGGAAAACTGGCGCTTAGTGCATTTGCGTAGTGCCGCGCCATTTCTGGAGTGAGGATCCTCTTTTCTTCTGCCAACTGTAGTGTCTCGTTCTGTAGCCGGGCGAGCAGCGCGCATGTATTCTTGTCATTTGCCATCAGTTTTTTCCGCCGTTTCCACGGCATACTTTGAACATCGGATAAAGTTTTGAAAGTATTCTCAGGATGGCGGCGGTACAGGACCAAACGATCAGATATCCAACATACGCCTCCGAGGACTAAACTTCGAAAGCCAATCACCTCATCCTCTCCAGGAGATTGAACATCTAAGGGACCAAACACATCAAACGTTTCGCGGCTGAAGGCGTGGGTGCATCCTGCAACCCCGACGATTCCAGATGCAAGCACCTGGTCAACGGACACGAGATCTCGACCAGGCAACTTTTCACGATACGGACCGCACTGCTTGCCGGCTTTATCGATTATCTCCGCATTCGAACACAGCGAGTGCCACCGCCGTCCGGGTTGGACCCACTCTTCGACAATCCGCGCACAGCGATGCGGCAACGAGATGTCGTCTCCTGCGGCAGCCACGATTAGCTCCCCATGGGAAAGCTCCACCGCCTTGTTCACATTCCCACAAATGCCCAGGTTTCGCTGGTTCCTATGCAGGATGATTTTATGGGGGCCCTGGTACGCAGCCGCCATTTCCTTGATGATTTCAAACGTATGATCGAGCGAGCAATCGTCGCAGATTACAACCTCCAATGGAGAATAGGTCTGGCTAAAAGCTCCCGCTACCGCTTCGCGGATAAAACGCTCTTGGTTGTACGAAATCAGGATAAAAGAAACTAGTGGGCGATCTGGCATAGTTTGCCGCAAATACAAAAGTGAGGGCCGAGGGCAAAAGTGACGATGCAGAAGACAGGAATATCAGCACTGGCCACTGCGCGAGGGTTGCAGGATGCGGCGAAACTTCTCCCACGCGGCCGCCAGCGGGTTGCGTCCTACCAGCCGGGTGAGAGACCTAAGGCTATAGCCGGCCGTGGCGGCTGCCAGCAACGCACCGATTGCCGCGCTCCACGCCAGAGGCAAGAATCTCGCTATCACAAATGAGCCCACTGATGCAATCGCAGCAAAGGCAATCAGCCGGTTGCAGGCAGAACTCCAGCGAAAGCCAGTGAGACGGCGAACAATCAATAAAACCCAGATGGTCATGCACAAGTATAAGGCTAAAACCGCCATCCCAGTACCAGCCAAACCGAAATCAACTACCCCCAACCATGTAAATCCTAAAAGAACAACATTGGCGGATAATTCGCTATAAAAGAAACAGCGCTTGGCCCCTTTTGCCAGCATGATGAAACCGATTGGCCAGGCAATCACCCGCCCCATCAGCCCCAGCGACTGCCATTGCAGTAGTTCCACCGCTGGCATGAACTCCGCCGTGTAGAAAGTCATGATCACCAACGGGGCTAGTGTCAAGGTGGCGATGATTCCCGGGAGCGCCATCAGCAATCCCACTTCCGTCTGTTCGTTCACCAACCGGTTGACTTCCGCATGGTCGTGGTTGACCTCGGTCAGGCGCGGGTAGAAATCAGTCCCCATCGCGCCCAGGATGAACCCAACATAATAGCTTGAGAGCGTCCAAGCGGAGGAATATAGGCCATTGGCCTCAAGTCCGAGTTTGCGGATGATGATCACGCGCGTAAGATAAGCGACTCCAGCCCCCATGAGTCCCGTGCTTACAAAGACCAGGCCAAGCTTGAGCATCGGTTTGGCCTCCATCCATGACTCTCGCCAGGACATCTTGGTGGCAACTACTGTCACCTGACGCGTAAACCACCAGGTAATGGCCAATCCCATCACGGCGGTGACCAGCATCATCGGGACGATGCTGTCAACTCGCCACAACATCATCAAGGGAACGGCAACGGGCAACCCAAGCACCGCTCCGAGGATGCCTTGCATCGCCATATCGCGGATGCGCCGCAGCCCCTGCAAAATGGCTCCCAGACCGCCCGAGACTGCGCCGATGAACAGCGTGACGGAAAGGATGCACAAAGGCACCACTTGCTTGGCATCCCCGAAAGTTGCAAGGGACAAGGGGTAGGCCAGCGCTATCAAAAGGAGCATGCCCAGCAAGCCAGACACGATCGAAGCCCGTCTCACCGTAAGCAGTGAACGGGCGATTTGTTCCTGGTTGCCTGCCCCGGCAGCCTCGGCGATCTGCCGCACTCCGCTGGTTGCGATGCCCATGCCCGCGAGGGTGGCCAACGGGCCCAAGATGGTGGAGTAGGCACCAAACAGCCCTACCCCCAGTGGTCCGAGATAGACTGCTGTGAGCTTGACCCGGATCATGCCCACCAAAATGGCGACCGCCGAAGAACCGCCGATAAGAGCGGAACTCTTCAAGATCTGACTGTGGGTAGATTTTGGCGGTGGTAAAGACATTATGGCTCGAGGACTAACCTGCGAAAGGGAGCAGCGGCCAACTTCTGCCCAATGGCACGTCACATGGCTTCCCTTGGGATGTCCCTTGACCATTCTACCTGGGATCTTGCCACTCTAGCTGGGATTCCGGCGATCAAACTATGGGGCGGAAACGTCTGCCGATGAACCACTGAGTGGGCTGCAACGATGCAGCCATCCCCGATCTGAGAACCCTTCAAGACCGCAGCGCCGAATGCTATCCAGACATGATCGCCAATTCGCACCGGCAAGGAAGGAGGTTGGCCTTTGATGTAATGGTGGTCAGAATCCGTGATGAAAACCTGCCAGGCACAGATAAAGTCGGTCCCAATCTCCACAACTTTGGAAACGAAAATCTTGCTGTCACAAGTAATCCCTGAGCCGGACTCTCTCTTCCTGCCGCCAATGGATAGCCGGGCGTTGTCTCCAACTATTATCAGCACTCCATCACCAATGGCAAACTCACCGAGAACCTCCATGGTCCCATTACTAGCAATAGCGATCTTAACCGGACGATCGCCCCCAAGATCTGACCGAATGACGACATCCCCATGCAGAACAAGCCGGGCACCGGAACCTTTCCACAACTCAACCTTCAACCCCGGCGAGGCAATGACGAAGCGCCCACCGCCGGCGTCCACCAAGGCATTCAGGCGTTGTTCGCGCGCCCGGGCTATCCGTAGCTGCAAAACCCGCCAGGTTTTGTTAAACACCCGCTGCGGCAGATTGACTAGGAATGAAAACATCAGCGGGGCGGGGGGAAGAGACTGGATTCCTTGACGGAATAGGCCTTCGAGTTAAAGCCAAGATACGCACGGTATTGGGGCTGTGGCGAGGTGTATACCAAAACGGGTTTCCTGTCATGGTGCTAGCGCACAATCCCGGCTTTGGGCGGCCTCATGGAACGACCTGAGAAGTCAAATGAGCGAGCATCGAAGCCGCACCCTGAGAGACAAGCTGCTAGTCTCACCCCGAATGTGCATTGGAATTCGCTCTTAACCTACCGAGGGACGAACGGTCCCCCACTTTGTTGGTCGCTCAACTCAGAGTTCTGAATCGCGATCGCTACAGACGCCGCTTGTTCCACAGTCAAATGGGGGCCGATCGGGAGGCTCAAGACGGTGGTGGCGAGTTCTTCGGCGATGGGGAGCAAGGCGGGAGCTTTCAGCAAAGGACTTGGAATCGAAAGCGCTGCCGCTACCTCCCCCCGGCCCTCTCCCCATAGCGGAGGGGAGTGTGCT
Source organism: uncultured Verrucomicrobiota bacterium (assembly GCA_903847485.1). Lineage (GTDB taxonomy): Bacteria > Verrucomicrobiota > Verrucomicrobiia > Limisphaerales > JAJXZI01 > CAINDV01. Next base: position 3,347 of record CAINDV010000414.1, on the reverse strand, counting down.
TTAAAGTAGGTGCCGGAGCAGTGGGGAGGGACAGGGTAATGGATCAAAGTACCGATGCCGGCAACGCTCAGTCTTCTTTGCAGCTCGTTGCGCTGTGGATGGCGGATGACGAACAGGTGCCAGGCCGGCTCGGACCAGTCTGGCACGTAAGGCAGCGAGATTTTCGATTTCCGATTTCCAGCATCCGATTTTAGCGCATCCAAATAAAGCTTAGCAACCTTGGCTCTGCGCTGGTTCCATTCGTCTAGGTGGTGAAGTTTGACGCGGAGAAAGGCGGCTTGTAGTTCGTCCATTCTCGAATTCAAACCAGCCTCCTCGTGCTGGTATTTCACTTTAGAACCGTAGTTGCGCAGTCGGGAGAGTCGGTCGGCCAGTTGCGGATCGTTGGTGGTGACGGCACCGGCATCGCTGAAAGCACCCAAGTTCTTTCCCGGATAAAAGCTGAAGGCTGCGGCATCGCCCAGGTAACCAGCGCGTCGGCCCTTGTAGCGCGCCCCCTGCGCCTGCGCCGCGTCTTCCACCACTTTCAATCCATGCTTCCTGGCGATTGCCATGATAGGATCCATGTCCGCCGTCTGGCCGTAGAGATGCACCGGCAGGATGGCTTTGGTGCGAGGCGTGATAGCTGCCTCAATAAGGTTGGGATCCAGATTGTAAGTCTGCGGATTCACCTCCACCGGCACCGGAGTGGCCCCGGCGAAGGTCACACCTAGCCACGTCGCAATGAACGTGTGCGAAGGCACAATGACCTCGTCCCCCAGCCCGATGTCATAGCCGCGCAAAATCAGGTGGATGGCATCCAGCCCGTTGCCGACGCCGAGGCAGTGCTTGACTCCGCAGTACCGAGCAAACTCGGCTTCAAAAGCCTCCAGTTCGCGGCCGAGCAGATACCAGCCGGAATCCATGACCCGGTGATAGGCGGCATCGAACTCGTCCTTGAGTTCGAGGTAGGTAGGTCTTAGTTCAAGGAAGGGAACCTTCATTGGAACAGCAAAAAGCGGAAATCGGGCCGGGGGTCAGTGGCTACTGACCGCTTTCAGAAAATCGCCGTAGTCGCGATAGTAATCCGACTCGTCATAGGTGTTGGAAGCCAGCACCAGACACACCGCGCCGGATGAGAAATTATCCATCTCGCGCCAGATCATCGGGCAAACATAGAGGCCGTAGTAGGAACGGTTGAGGTGCATCCGCTTCTTCTGCCGGCCATCGTCAAGCACGATGTCAAAGCTGCCGGACATGGCGATAATAAGTTGGTGCAGATCCTTGTGCGCGTGCCCACCGCGTTCCGCGCCGCCTGGCACATCGTAGAGATAATAGACGCGCTTGATGTCAAATGGCACATGACGTCCGCCTTCGATGAAGGTTAGGTTGCCGCGCGCATCCACGATCTTGGGCAGGTCAATGAGTTGGCAGTCGCTGAGACTCACAGGAAGATTTCCCCTATGGCTGATCCGGAGGTTTTCTGAAAGGAACGCCCACATCGGCACGTCGCCTTGGCATGATCCTGAAACTTCAATTTCTCGCCGCAGCGGCAGACCCAGCCCGCCAACCGCGCTGGATTGCCGCGCACCAGTGCATAATCCGGCACGTCCCGCGTGACCACGGAGCCGGCGGCCACCATTGCCCAGCAGCCGATAGTCACCGGTAGAAGGGTGGAGTTGGCACCTACGCTGCAGCCCGGTTGCAGATAGGTTTTCAGAAACTGATCCGGATATCTCCTGCTGCGCGGACGCAGGTCGTTGGTGAAGGCCACACATGGCCCCACAAACACGTCGTCTTCCAGCACGACGCCGTCCCACAGGTAAACACCACATTTGACCGTGACTCGGTTGCCAACCAGCGCGCCTTTTTCAACAAAGGTGTGGTCGCAAAAGTTGCAATCCTCCCCGATGACCGCACCGTCGCAAACATGGGCAAACGCCCAAACTCGCGTTCGCGCGCCGACAGTCGCACCCGAATCAACGAGAGCTTGCGGATGAAGGAATGCCTGTGGAGAAACCATCTGGGCCGCCGGGTTTGAATTTAGGGACACACACGCTACACGACATCGCGTGTTTTAGTTTAGCGCCGGCCTTCAACCGCTAGCAGCCTTGGCCCGCATCCTTCGAACAAGGCTGGCAGTCGGGAACCTCTTGGCCGGCAATTCAGATGCGTAACGTTCAGGATTGGATTGTAGATCTGACTGCGGAGCGATCCGATACTGGTCGGCCTCTCCAAGAAACGGATGCATGGGGAAGCTGAGAACCTCGCGCGAAGCTTGCTCAGCCACTGGGAACGCCCCCCAACCGTAGCCAAGCGGGCGAAGACCGACTGCTCGTGCAAGCACTTCGGGTAGAAGACGGCTGTGGGAATGCCCGCTGCCTTCAGCTTGGTGGCTACCGCGTCGCGATCGGGCAGGCGGATGGTGTATTGCGCATAGACGTGGGTATCGCCCGGCGCGATGGCCGGCGTGACACACACATCGCTAAGGAGTTCCGAGTAGCGGGTGCCAAGGCGCTGGCGCTCGGCGATTTCCCATTCGAAGTGCGGCAGCTTGGCCAGCAGAACGGCGGCTTGGATGGTGTCGAAGCGACCATTCATGCCGACAAGTGTGTGCTCGTGCCGGATGATGCCGCCGTGGGTGCGAATGGCACGCATTTTGTCCGCCAGAGCGTCATCGCTGGTGAAAAGCGCGCTGCCGTCGCCGTAGCAGCCAAGGGGCTTGGCCGGGTAGAAACTGGTGCTTGAAATCGTTGTGACGCCACAGCTCTTCCGCCCGTTTTGCGTCGCGCCAAAACTTTGCGCGCCGTCTTCGATAACGGTGATGCCATGCCGGGCGGCGACGGCGTTGATGCGGTCGTAGTCGGGCATCTAGCCAAGAGTCTGACAGGCATGATCGCCTTGGTGCGCGGTGTGATGGCAGCTTCGAGAGCGTCCACGTCGAGGTTGTAGGTGGACGGCTAGATGTCCACGAAGACGGGTCGGGCGCCTATCAGGAAAATGACCTCGGTGCTGCTGATCCAGGTGAACGGGACGGTGATGACTTCGTCGCCAGGGCCGATGCCGAGGGCGCGCGAGGCGATTTCCAAGCTATCCGTGCCGCTGGCGACGGTGAGGCAGTGTTTGATGCCGACGTAGCGGGCCAGAGCCGCTTCCAACTCGACCATTTCCGGTCCAAGAATGTATTGGCCGTAATCAAGCACCGCTTGGATACGGCGGTCAATGTCTGGCTTATAGCGCTGGTATTGGGTCTTTGGGTCAATGAAATCCATCGTAACATCAGGGGGCTACCCGTTAATTCGGGAGCGGCCACAATGGTTGAGAAGAGGGGGCAAGCTACCCATGAACCGGGTAGTGGGACAGGCGGG
>CAINDV010000413.1 GCA_903847485.1 uncultured Verrucomicrobiota bacterium | reverse complement strand
GGGGGCGTGCGGACATGGAAAGCGGACAAGAAGGTCCGCGCTCCAGTCAAATGTGAACGGCTGGAATAGCAGGGCGTCGTCTTGCCTGGCCGGGCATGGCCTCCGAAGGCTCAGAACTCCTGACCCGTGAGCACGAATTCCAACCGGCAAGGAAACGAGGTGAGTCCAAGTGCGCCGGGTCAAGGGGACCCGGCCTACAGCAATAGCGCGGTTCTGTAGGCCCGGTGCCCTCACCGGGCGGCCCACGGTAATTACACGAGTCAGGAGTTCTGAGGCTCCGGTGCCCGCTTGCCAACGCAATAGACCACAGTGATGAATACGACTGGCGATGCGGTAAATACACAGTCAGGGCGCGGCACCCCAGGGGGAAGCGCCCTGCCTGAATCCATTCTGCCCCGGGCGGCGAGCTATGCGGCGCGCAGAACCACCCGCCGACTGGCACCGGCGTCTGCCCCCGGAGGAGCAATTCCATGAGCGACCAACCTTCCCACGCCCCGGACGCCGGTGCCTTGCGGCAGCAGGCTGAGCAGCGGCTGCGCGAGCAACAACGGCTGGCCCAGCCGCCGCTCGACCTGAGCGACACTCGCGCGCTGGTCCATGAGTTACAGGTCCACCAGATCGAGTTGGAGATGCAGAACGAGGAGCTGCGCCGGGCGCAGGTGGAACTGGTCGCCGCTCAGGCGCGCTATTTTGACCTCTATGACCTAGCCCCGGTGGGTTATGTGACGGTTAGCGAAGAGGGTCTGATCCTGGAAGCCAATCTCAACGCCGCCGCTCTGCTGAGCGTGCCCCGGAGCGCGTTGGTCCAGCAGCCGTTCGCCGGGTTCATCTTCAAGGAGGACCAGACCATTTACTACTGGCACCGCCAGCAACTCTGGGCGGCCGACTCCCCGCAGACGTGTGAACTGCGGATGGTGCAACTGGGCGGAACGATCATCTGGGCGCGGCTGGAGTCCGCGTCCACGCCGGACGCGGCCGGCGCTCCCGTCTCCCGCGTCGTGCTGAGCGACATCACCGAGCGCAAGCGGGCCGAAGCGGCGCTGAGCGCCGGCGAAGAACGCTACCGGTTGCTGGCGGAAACGATGTTGCAAGGCGTCGTCCATCAGAGCGCGGACGGGGCTATCATCGCGATGAACCCGGCCGCCGAGCGCATCCTCGGCTGGAGCCGCGAGGAATTCCTGGGCCGCAGTTCGGTCAAGGTGGAACAGCAGACGATCCGCGAGAACGGGGAAGTCTTCCCTGGCCTGGAGCATCCGGCCATGGTGGCGTTGCGTAGCGGCCAACCAGTTAGCGGCGTGGTGATGGGGGTGTTCAATCCGAAGCTTGGCGACTACCGCTGGATCCGCATTGACGCGGTGCCCGTATATCGTTCCGGCGAGACGCAGCCGGGGGAAGTCTACGCGGTGTTCGCGGACATTACCGAGCACAAGCGGAACGAGGAGACGCTGCGCGCCAGCCAGGAGCGACACCGGACCATTCTCCAGACGGCCATGGATGGCTTGTGGGTGGTGGACGCGCAAGGCCGCCTGTTGGAGGCCAATGCTACCTATAGCCGGATGAGCGGCTACAGCGTGCCGGAGTTGCTGGCGTTGCGGATTTCCGACCTGGAAGCCGCCGAAGAGTCCGCCGTCGTCGCCGCTCATATTGAGAAGGTCGTGGCACGTGGCGAGGACCGTTTCGAGTCCCGGCATCGGCGCAAAGACGGGACCATTTTTGAGGTTGAAATCAGCGTCCAATACCGGCCCACCGAAGGCGGGCGTTTCGTGGCCTTCTTGCGCGACATCTCCGACCGCAAACGCATCGAACAGGCGCTGATGGAAAGCGAGGCGCAGTTTCGCCAACTGTTTGAACAGTCCCCCGACGCGGTGTTTCTGGAAGCGGCCGACGGCACGGTCCTGGATGTCAACCCCGCAGCCTGCCAACTGCAAAAGATGACCCGCGAACAGTTGCTCGGCCAAAACGTGCTGGCACTGGTGCCGGCCGACCTCCGCGACAATGTAGCGAAGCAGTTCCGCCGCTGGTTCACTGGTGAACTCACGTTCTACGAGGGCTTTACCCGGCTCCACGACGGGCGCAGTGTCCCGGTGGAAATCCGGGGTGCGGTGGTTTTGCACCAGGGACAAAAGGCCGTTCAACTCCATGTCCGAGACATCACCGAGCGCAAGGCTACCGAGCAGGCCCTGCGCTTGAGCGAGACGCGGCTGAAGCTGGCCCAGCAGGCGGGGCGGGTTGGCACCTTCGAGCGCAACCTACAGACTGGCGAAATCATCTGGAGCGAGGAATTGGAAGCTCTCTACGGCCTGCCCCGCGGCGGCTTTGAAGGCACCTATGCCGACTGGCAGCAGCGCGTGCTGCCGGCGGATCGTCCCGCCGTTCAGGAAGAGCTGGCCCGCGCCGTGGCGCAGCGCGGTGATTTCCAAGTCGAATACCGCGTGCTCTGGCCCGACGGCACGATCCACTGGCTGGCCGCTGCCGGCAAGGTGGTCGCCGACGAGCGCGGCAAACCGGCGCGCACCCTCGGCACCACCCTGGACATCACCGGGCGCAAAGTCGCCGAGGCGGCGCTGCGCCGGGACCACGATGAACTGGAACGGCGCGTCCAGGAACGGACGGCGGACCTGAACCAAACCGTGACCGCGCTGCAAGCCGAAATCGTCTCCCGCCAGCAGGCCGAGGCGGCGCTTAGCGATTCGGAGGAGCGGTATCGCACCTTGTTCCAAGCGGCTCCCGTGGGCATCGGCATTTCGAACCACCGCGGGGAGGTGCTGGCATGCAATCTCCGGCTAGCGGAGATGGCCGGCGTGACGGCCGAGGAGTTCTGCGCCCGCCCGGCGACCGACTTTTACGCGGTGCCTGCCCAACGCCGCCGGTTGCTCGCGGAGGTCCGCCGCACCGGGCGCGTGGCGGAGCGGGAAGAGGCGTTGCAGCGACCCGACGGCACGAAACTCGTGGGCCGCATGCAGATGAACGAAATCCAGATGGGCCGCGAGCGCGTCCTGCTGACCTTGGTGCAAGACATCACCCAGCAGAAGGAGACGGAGCAGCGCGTCGAGTGCATCCGGGGGTTGCTGGAACTGTTCGCGACTAAGTCGTCCCTCAAGGAATATCTTAGTGCCGTGGTCAAGCGCCTCCGGGACTGGTGCGGCTGTCGCGCGGTGGGCGTGCGGTTGCTGGACGCCAGCGGACGGATTCCCTTCGCGGCGCACGTCGGTTTCACCAGCCCGTTCCTCCGGTCGGAAAAGGAACTCTCGCTGCCAACGGACGACTGTGCCTGTGTGCGGATTGTGATGGGCCGGGCGCGGCCGGAGGACGTGCCTTGCACGAGTGGCAGCGGCTCATTCTTCTGCAACCACACCAGCCAGTTCGCCGCACATCTGCCCGCCGCTCCGGCCCCACGTTCCGCCGTCGCCTGCCTGAGCGCGGGCTATAAGAGCCTCGCCCATGCGGCTATCCGCTATCGCGGCGAGATCATCGGCACGATCCAACTAGCGGACTTGCGCGCCGGCCAGTTCCCCGTGGCAACCATCGCCTTCATTGAAAGCGTCGCCCCACTTATCGGCGAGGCCATCCACCGGTTTCAAGTCGAGGCCGCCTTGCAAGAGAGCGAGGCGCGCTTCCGCACCCTGTTCGAGCGGCATGGCTCGGTGATGCTGCTGCTGGAGCCGCAATCCGGCGCGCTGGTGGACGCCAATGCGGCGGCGGCGGAGTTCTACGGACATTCCCGCGACGCCTTGCGGACCATGAACATTGCTGACCTTAACGCGCTGCCCCGCTCCGCCCAAGCCACTCATGGCTGCCTGACCCTGCGCGGTCAACGGTCAATGGCTGTCTTCCCACACCGCCTGGCCGGCGGCAAAATCCGCACTGTGGAGGTCCACGCCTCACCGATCAGCATCCAGGGGCGGCGGCTCTCGTTCCTGATCATCCACGACATCACCGAGCGCATGTTGCTGGAAAAGCAGGTGCTGGAAATCAGCGAGCAGGAACGGCAGCGGGTCGGCCAGGACTTGCACGATACACTGGGCGGCCGGCTGACCGGCACCGCGCTGCTGGTCAAGGCGCTGGCGCAGGGCCTGGCCCGGCGCGGCCAGCCGGAGGCGGCGCTGGCCGAGGAAGTGGTGCGGTCCATCAATGAGTCCATCGCCGAAACCCGGGCCATCGCCCGCGGCCTCTGTCCGATGGAACTGAGCGTGACCGGGCTGCACGGTGGCCTGACCGAATTGGCGGAGGAGACCCGGCGTCAGTCCGGCCTCGCCTGCTTGTTCCGGGGCGACCAGCGGGTCCAAGTGCGCGATCTCTACGTGGCGACGCACCTGTTTCAAATTGCGCGCGAGGCCGTCACCAACGCCCTCCGCCACGCCCACGCCTGGAAGATCAACATCCGTTTAACCGGGAACGCCGGGCAGATTTACTTGGAAGTTCGCGACGACGGCACCGGCCTGCCCACGCCGGTCGAACCGACCACGGGCCTGGGCCTGCAGACCATGCGGTACCGGGCGCGCGCCATTGGTGCGCACCTGGCGATCCGGTCCCTCCGGCACGGCACCGTCGTCTCCTGCCGGCTACCCGCGGGCCAGGCGGAGAGCACTGGGCGAATGACTAATGACTAATGACGAATCAATGACGAACCAATGACTAATGAGCCTCTTGCAAAACTCCCGTTCCTGAAGAGAGAGGGCTTCCTCGCCGAGCTATGGCATAGTGGGGCAGCCGCCCCGGCTGCCTTAGTCCTGCAACCGCCCCGGTTGCAGTTCGGCTCTACGGGCGAGGGCACCCGCAAGACTTTCGCCGGCGAGGCACCGGCACCACTAAGGAGTTTCGCCAGAGCCTCGAATGACGAATGAAGACAGTGAATCGAATGACGAATCGCCGCCGCCCAAGCGGAGCGCCGACATTCTTGTCGGCGTGGTTCCGCTCGCCACAGACTGGCCGACAAGAATGTCGGCGCTCCGGCTTTGTTGCGGCTCCGCCGAAGCGTCGCCCTACCGACACCGGGTGTTGCGCGAAGGTTACGCCATTTTTCTGCCCGCGATTCGGTTCTGGCCGGGCCAATTTCGGGCTTCGTCATTCATTCGTCATTCGTCATTGATTAGTCGTCTTCAGAGTTAGATCCCCAACCAATCCCAACCTATGACCAAAGCCAGCATGTTCCCCAAAAAGATCCGCGTATTGCTCGTGGAAGACCATCCTATCGTGCGCCGGGGCTTCAACCTCATGCTGGCTATGGAACCAGATTTGATGGTCTGCGGCGAGGCCGACAACGGGCCGGAGGCGCTCCAGAAGATACTTACCCTCAAGCCAGACGTGGCGGTCGTGGACCTCTCACTCAAGTCCGGCAGCGGGTTGGAACTTATCAAGCACGTCCGGGCGCAGGGCAGTCCGGTCCGCATCCTAGTGTTCACCATGCGCTCGGAAACCCTCTACGCCGAGCGGACACTGCGCGCCGGGGCCAACGGCTATCTTACCAAGGACGAAGGCACTGAGAAAGCCGTGGCGGCGATCCGCCTGCTCATGCAAGGCAAGCCCTACTTCAGCGAGGCGCTCAGCGCCGCCATGCTGACGCGCCTGGCGGGCCGGGCATCGGCGCCGGCCGGCACCTCCTTCGCATCACTCAGCGACCGGGAGTTAGAGGTGCTGGAGCTGATCGGCGACGGCCGCACCTCGCGCGAGATTGCTGACCAGCTCCACATCAGCATCAAGACCATCGAGTCACACCGCGAACACCTCAAGACCAAGCTAGGGTTGCGGAACGCCAGCGAACTGGCCAATTACGCCTGCCACTGGGCCAACAACCAGTGACGGCCGGTAGGACCGGCGTCGCGCCGGTCTCCAACTTACAAGTCTCGGAACTCCTGAGTCGTGGGATTGGCTTGGGCCACCCGGTGAGGGCCCCGGGCCTACAGAACCGCGCCTTGGCTGTAGGCCGGGTCCCCTGACCCGGCGGCGGTAGGGC